>JAUMXT010000109.1 GCA_030529015.1 Bacillota bacterium
TTTCATACGAGTCACAGATAGAATGGAGATGTGTTGGATATGAAGGAAAATACATTGAAAGTCATTCGTATTCGATAGGTGCAGAGATGGTAGATAATAAGCTAAAACTCGTCTCTTTTGATATATTACAATAAACGTGTTGCAATCTTCAGTAAAATAGTATAATATAAATACGTAACTTTAGAATTTACATAAATTAACATATAAAGGAGACTATTTTATGAAGCAGATATACTTGGACTATTCGGCAACGACTCCTGTTAAAGAAGACGTAGTTAAGGAAATGATACCTTATTATACAGACGTTTACGGAAACCCTTCAAGCCTTTATTCAGTAGGTCTTGAAGCTAAGGCCGGTCTTGAACAAGCAAGAGAAAGAGTAGCTAAGCTCATTAACGCTGAGCCGTCTGAAATCAGATTTACTTCATGCGGCACAGAGGCAGACAACTGGGTACTCGAAGGCGTAGCTGATGCTTTTAAAAACAAAGGCAACCACATCATAACAAGCAAGATTGAACATCATGCTGTTCTGCATACTTGCGAACATTTAGAAAAACAGGGCTTCGAAATCACTTATCTTGATATAGACAGTAACGGTTTCGTAAAACCTGAAGATCTTGAAGCTGCCATCAAGGACACTACAGTTCTCGTCAGCATTATGATGGTAAACAATGAAATCGGAACTATTGAACCTATCAAGGAACTGGCAGCAGTTGCAAAGGCGCACGGAGTGCTTTTCCATACGGATGCTGTTCAGGCTCTCGGTAACGTTCCTATCGATGTTAAAGATCTCGGAGTTGACTTCTTAAGCATGTCAGCCCATAAGATTTACGGACCTAAGGGAGTAGGTGCGCTTTACATCAGAAAGGGAGCAAGAATCAATAACTATATGCACGGAGGCGGCCAGGAAGCCAGAAAGCGTGCAGGTACAGAAAATATGGCAGGAATAGTCGGATTCGGTAAGGCTGCCGAGCTGGCTATGAACGGACTTGAAAATCATATAGCTCATTGCTCATCATTAAGAGATAAGCTTTGGGAAAAGATGCAGGCTGCAATCCCTAACATTCAAGTTAACGGATCAATGGAAAAGAGACATCCGGGCAACCTGAATGTATCATTTGACTATATCGAAGGAGAAGCAATACTGCTGCTTCTTGACGGTAACGGAATATGTGTTTCAACAGGGTCTGCATGCTCATCAGGTTCGCTGGCACCTTCACAGGTTCTTGAAGCGTTGGGTGTGCCTGTAACTAAGATGAACGGAACCATCAGATTCACAGTAGGTGATTTCACAACAGAAGAAGATATAGACAGAGTTGTCGAAGTATTGACAACAGTAGTAACAAGACTTAGAGAAATGTCCCCTGTAACAGGGAAGGAAGGGTGGTAACACATGGCTTTATATAACGAAACAGTAATGGAACACTTCATGAATCCGCATAATGTCGGCGAAATCGAAAACGCAGACGGTAAGGGTACTTACGGCAGCCCTGTATGCGGAGACATGATGCAGATAACTATCAAAGTAGATGAAGAAGAAAAGATCGTAGATGCGAAGTTCAAGACTTTTGGATGCGGAAGCGCCATCGCTTCTTCAAGTATGGCAACTGATATGATCATCGGCATGAATGTAGAAGAAGCCCTTGATCTGTCAAACAAGAAGATAGTAGACGAACTGGGCGGTCTGCCGCCTGCAAAGATTCACTGCTCAGTACTTGCAGAGCATGCAATCAAGTCAGCTATTTATGACTATGCTACAAAATACGGCAAGACTTATGCAGGTCTTGAAGGATTCGATCCTAATGCAGAAGAGGATCATCACCATGATGAAATTGAAGAAGAATAAAGTAGTTTTAGGCCTTAGCGGCGGAGTGGACAGCACTGCCGCCGCTTTATTATTACAGGAAAAAGGTTACGAAGTAGTCGGCCTTTATTTCGATATATGGGAAGACTCGGGTGCTGAAGGACGTGAGCGAGCAGAAAATGCAGCAAAACAGCTCGACATAGAGTTTATCTATAAGAATGTTTCGGATACGTTTGAAGACATTGTTATAAGCAACTTCTGCAGCGAATATGCCTGCGCCAGAACTCCTAATCCTTGCATTGTTTGCAATCCGCAAGTGAAGTTCAAAACATTGCTTGATGCGGCAGATGAGGTCGGCGCATATTATATAGCTACAGGTCACTACGCAGATACTTATTATGACGAAGATGATGATTTATGGTATATAAAACGTGCCGCCAATGAGAAGAAGGACCAGTCTTACATGCTTTACAGACTTTCACAAGAAGCTATATCAAGACTTTTGCTTCCTCTTAACGAAATAGATGATAAGGAACAGGTGAGAGAGCTTGCTCGCAAGAAGGCGCTTGCTAACGCAGATGCGAAAGACAGCCAGGAAATCTGTTTTATCGACGCTAATGACAACTATAAGGATTTCCTCAGAAGACGCGGGATAACGGCTCCTGAAGGCGATTTTGTCGATTCTGAGGGCAATGTTTTAGGAGAGCATACAGGAATACTCGATTACACCATAGGTCAGAGAAAAGGTCTAGGTATCGCGCTTGGTAAACCTGCATTTGTAACGCATATCGACAGCACGAATAATCAAGTTGTATTGGGAGACAATGACGATTTGTTCAAGACAGAAGTACTTTCATCAGACAACATTCTTATCGGTAATGATCATGAAAACATTACAGCAAAAATACGATATGCCGCAAAACCTGCAGATGCGAAGCTGTGCGTTTTGGAAGACGGAAGAGTAAAAACGATTTTCGAGGATGCCCAGAGGGCTGCAACCCCGGGACAATCGATAGTGTTTTATGCCGGCGATCTGGTGATCGGCGGAGGATTTATAGATTAAGTTTAGGAGGTAATTAATATGACACTCAAGAAGATCCATACAGAAAAAGCGCCTGCGGCAGTAGGCCCTTACTCACAGGCTATCGAAGTTAACGGTATGGTTTATACATCAGGCCAGATTCCTCTGGATCCTGCGACAGGTGAGCTGGTTGAAGGAGATGTTAAGGCTCAGGCTCATCAGGTGTTCAAAAATCTTACTGCAGTACTCGAAGAAGCAGGCACAACTATGAACAATGCTGTTAAAACATTATGCTTCCTTAATGATATGGCAGATTTTGCAGCTTTTAATGAAGTGTATGCTCAGTATTTTACTGAAAAACCTGCAAGATCATGCTTCGCAGTAAAAGGACTTCCTAAGGGTGCACTTTGTGAAGTTGAAGTGATTGCAGTTAAATAGCATGATAATACTTTAAATGGTTTGCGAAGGAATCGATAATAACAAATTATGGAAATAGGTGTATGTTTTATTCAAATTTGAAAAAACGTACACTTTTTTATTAGCAATTTACCGTTTGATGACTCATAATAGTGTACAAATAGAAATCTGAGCAACATATATGCACTTTTTCGGTGAAAAGAAATCAGTTGCATTAAAAAATTAGTGCATAAATGGATCAGAGAAAGTAATTTATACACTAATTTCAGTATAGGTAAAAACTAAAGCAAACTAAAAATAAGCTTTACCACATAATGATTGCTCTGACAGGGCAGACAGGCGCACAGTATCCGCATGTAAGGCAGATATCGTGGTTTACTTCGGCTATATTCTTACCATTCATGAAGATTGCTTTGTTCGGACATCTTTCGAGACAAGTACCGCAGCCTTCGCAGTCGCCCGGATCTATATGTATTTTTTTCTTACTAACATCCGGCTGGAAGTCATCCGGCAGTTCGCCGTTGGCATAAGCTATGATTGTGTCAACTTCTGCTTTTTTACCGAAGCCTATCATTATGGAATCTATGCCCGGAAGATCTCTTACGAAGTTTAAGGACTTCATGTAAGTACCTGTTAAATTACCGCCGCCGAATGCTTTCATAGCGAAAACGCCTTTGCCTGCATCGGCGCATTTCTTTATTGCAGCAGCCATTTCCTCAGAAGTGCCGTGACCTGCACCTTTACGAATGCCGAGGCCTGCGTAATTGATGAGAGGGAAGACTACATCACATTCGGGAACTTCTGCCATTCTTTCTGTTACGTCTACATGGTGAGTTGAAACACCGATATATCTTATGATGCCTTTAGCCTTGTAATCCTGCAGGCACTGCCATGCTGCAGCCTTATCGTCCCAGTCGGGATCTTGTCTTACTTCATGCAGCAGGAAAATATCTATAACTTCTATATCCATATCACGGAGTGCTTCTTCGATAGCAAATTCCATTTCTTTATATGAATAATCAAGTGACTTAGTACAGATTATCGGTCTGTCGGGATTGTTTGGCGACATATCGATATCTTTAAGTGCTTCCTTAAGGTATGGATATGTTTCGTAATACTGAGCGGTATCAAAGAAATTGATGCCTTTTTCTATGGCGTATTTGATAAGTTCGGCACCTTCTTCAACAGGCAAATCCAATTGAGTGTTTCCGACAGTAAGAACACCGAAAGCAACAGGTGAAACATATAAATCAGTATTTCCCAATCTGTTCTTCTTCATAAAAGCCTCCTATGATTGTTTCTTTGAATTCATATAAAAATTTTACCATAGAAGGCTCATATATACAATTGTTACTTTATAAATAAACCTTTAATGCTTCGCTGAGATCCTCTTCAAGTTGTATCAGTTTTTTGGCCGTATTTTCAGCAGATAGATCACAAGTATCATATTGGTTGATATACTTTTGAAGATTTCTGGAACCCATGTCGCAGCCTTTAGTTATTATATCTGCTATGACTCTGTCGTTATATTCCATTCCCATTTTAATGTTTGTTTCCATCCATGCCATCGTTTTAGCCATCATAGGCGGCTCATCCTTCGAACTCCCCAGTGCAGTTAATAAATTTTCGACTTCATTTTTAAGTCTTTTATGGTCGTCTCTTGATTCTGTAAGCAACATCTTCAATGATGGCTCAGAAACTTTTTCGAGGAGCTGATCAAATGAAAGAATGGACATTTGAACTCCTTTATCTGTTTCTTTCAACAGGTTTATCGTATCTGTATTGTTCATTTTTACCTCCGTGAAATGTTATTAATGTATATTGTTTTCTTAAGAATCATATTTATTCAATTCAATTGAAGAAGTGAGTACTATGTTATATAATAAAATTAGAAAAAATCTTTAATACATTAAAACATGAATATCTTGTCATAAGGAATTGAGGTGAAATCGTGAAAAAGATATTGGTTTTAGGTGTTGGTGCTCAAGGCAGTGCGGCAGCTAAAAGATTAGACAAGGAACCTAATGTAAGCGAGATCAGATGTGCAGATTACGATATGAAGGCAGTAGAAAATGTAGTTGCCTCCATTACCAAAGGGATAGGTATGTTCGTAGATGCCCATGACAGACAGAGTATTATCGATGCGGCGCAAGGCGTAGACCTTATCCTTAACGGACTGCCGCTGGAATGTACAGAAAATGTGCTTGAAGCAGCACTTGCTGTTAAAGCTAATTATCAGGACT
>JAUMXT010000110.1 GCA_030529015.1 Bacillota bacterium
CGCGAGTTTCATGGTCATTTCGGCGCGAGTTTCTTAAATTCAACAAAAAGCTAAAATCCATGGGAGAAAAGTATTAACTTATCCCATGGATTTGTTTTATTTCATCAATTGTAGAGAAAGCGATTGACCGAAGGTGGATTTATGAGAGTTTTTGTGTTAAAACTCCCCACAATCACACATCTATAGCGATTTTGAGAAACTCCTGTTGAGGAATGCATATCGATAAGCTTATATCGAAGAATTCATGTCGGCAACTCTACATATGCATTGCCACATAAGCTTGTCCCAGCGCTATTCCGCCGTCGTTAGGACTGACTGAGATATTGTAGTATGGTTTGAACCCGTCTGCACGCAGCTTATCGAGTACGCCTTCCATCAATATTCGGTTCTGGAAGGTACCGCCGGTGAGAGCTACTTGATCTGTGCCGTATTTGCTGCGGGCAATATGACATTGATCTACTATCATATCTATGATCCTTTCGTGGAAGGAAAGGGCAAGATCGCATTTTTCATCCGCGCCCGGATGTTTCTGAGCAAAGGCAGCTGCATCTTCCAATAAGATAGCACACTGACCTTCGTATTCGTTATATTCACAAATTCCCAGAAGCGCCGACACGGCATCAAACAGTCTTCCCATACTGGAGCTTTTGACGGTATTGATCCCTGCCTTGAGTGCCGGCATTACAAGACCGGCCTCCGGCTTGGCCAGAAGTCTTTCGCGACCGAAAGCTAATATATCCTCAAGGTCGATCGTGATCGAGCAAGGGTCGTCTGCGGTTGTCGAGGCGGGCGAAACTTCCTTGTTGCTATATACATTGATATAGCTGAGGGCAGATCTGACTGCATCCTTCACAGAGGAGTCTCCGCCAATCATGTCTACATATCTTAAATGAGCTATTCGTTCGGCTGCAGCTCCTTCGCAGATGAAAAACTCTCCGCCCCAGATGTTGCCGTCTGTTCCATAGCCTGTTCCGTCGAAGCTGACACCTATAACCTTACCCTTAAGGTCGTTTTCGGCCATTACCGATGCCACATGGGCATGGTGATGCTGGACTTTTATCAGAGGCAAATCATGCTTTACAGCATATTTTTCCGCAAACTGCGTAGTAAAATACATAGGATGCATATCGCATACCACAGCTTCAGGCTTTATTCTGAACAGTTCTTCGAGTCGCTCGAGGTTGTCTACGTAAATGTTTTGATTTTCTATGGTATCCATGTCGCCAAAAAACTGACTGACATATATGAAGTCGCCTTTAGTTAGAGCGAATGAGTTTTTTAGCTGGCTTCCTGCTGCGAAGATCTGAGGAGCATTACCTGCATCTGCAAACAGAGGCACAGGTGCGTAGCCCTTGGAACGTCTGATCATTTGCGGCTGCCCGTCAATCACGCGCGCTACAGAATCATGCCCTTACAAGGATTCTTCTCTTGTTATATATCATTCCGTAGATTTCAGGATGGCGCTCAAGCATGTCTGATGCCTCGTCATCATCGCAAATCATTGGCATGTCTGATAAATTGGCACTGGTGAAAATCAGAGGGCTTATACGGTCAAGAAGCATGTATTGAACCGCAAAGCTCGGTAGAAACGATCCTATAAAACGGCTTCGCGTGAGCTCGCCTTCACCTTTTAGTTTATTTTCCAGTAAGAGTATAGGTCTTGCGGAAGACGACAGGAGCTTTTCTTCGACGTCATCCACATGACAAAACTCTTTGATTTGGTCGAGGCTTCTGAACATTACTGCAAAAGGCTTGGCTTCTCGATTTTTAATACGTCTAAGCTTAGAAACAGCTTCTTCGTTCAAAGGATCGGCTACAAGGTTGTATCCGCCCACGCTTTTGAAAAGCAGCACGCCGCCGCCTTTAAGAATTTCTGTGGCCGTGTCAAGAATCTCTGCATCGCCGGAAGGCTGCCCAAAACCTGTACTTTGCAAAGCACGCTCGGGACCTTTCCATAAAAGCTTTGGTCCGCAGTCATGGCAAGATATTGTCTGAGCATGGTAGCGCCTATCGTGAAGATCCGTATATTCTCCTTCGCAGAAATCGCACATAGGGAAGTCTGACATAGTCGTATTATCGCGGTCATAAGGAATTCGATCGATTATCGTATAACGAGGACCGCACACCATACAGCTGATGAAAGGATGCTGATAGCGTTGATTGTTTTCGTCATAGAGTTCTTCAAGGCAGTTAGGGCAAATGGCCATATCTGCAGGAATCATAGCGGCTTCGTTTCCACCGTCATCGCTTTTAATGATAGTAAATGAATCGAAGCTGCGGTAATCGATGGCTTCTCTCTTGACATGAACGATTTCGGAAGGGCCGGGTTTATTCTCAATCAGGGCATGCAAAAAGGCGGAAATCCGCTCCGGTGTATCGGTAACTGTGATTTCCACCAATCCTCCCATATTAAGCACTTGACCCTTCATACCGTGGGTCTCTGCGAGTTTAGCTACATAAGGTCTGAATCCGACGCCTTGAACTATTCCCCACAGTTTAATTCTTTCGCTTTGTTTTGCAGCCACTGGGCTACCTCCTTGAAGCCTTCGCCTGTTTTGCCTGATACTTTGAATACAGGCACGTCCTTATTGAGTGCTCTGATTCCCTTCATGTAAAAGTCTTCATCAAAATCCAGATAAGGGATGAGGTCGACCTTATTCAGCAAGATGATGTCGGCTTTCTCGAAAGCGAGTGGATATTTGTATGGCTTATCGCTGCCCTCTGTTACGGTCGAGATGAGCATCATTACGTGTTCTCCGATGCTAAATTCGGCAGGGCATACGAGATTGCCGATGTTTTCTATGAAGAGTACGCCCGGTTCGTTAAATGAGATGTGTTCTGTAGCGTGTTCGATAACAGGTGCGTCCAAGTGGCATGCACCGTGTGTGTTTATCTGATGTGTTTCGATGCCAAGCTCGTTTAATGCCACAGTGTCGATGTCTGATTCGATGTCGCCTTCTATAACGTACGGCTTCATTTCCAGATGCTTGACGATGTTTTTAAGAGTAGTTGTCTTACCTACACCGGGAGCACCCATTTCGTTAACTACCAGAACTCCGTGATGAGTCATATGATGGTTTACGTGTTCTGCTATATGATCGTTCTCGTCGAGAACTCCTTCCATTACGTTGATTTTTCTGATGTCGTGCATTGTTTACCTCCGTCATGATCCGCATGGGCAGATCTTAATTACTCTATTTCTATTGAATCGATATAAAACTCCTTGCCTATATCAGTAGGGCCTCCTTGGCCGCCGCATTTAGGACATTCAAAAGAGAGGAGCTTTTTTTCGAAAAGTTCGCCGCAGCTGTCGCAGCGAAGCTTAGGCTTGATGTGCTTGATGATCACTTCGGCACCTTCGCACAGGGTACCTTCAGATATAACGTCGAAATACATCTGAACGGAGCTGCCCACGTAGCCGGAATAATCTCCTATAACAAGGTGAACCTTGACTACTTTATTACCGTCATTCTTGCGACAATGCTCCTCTGCGATCTTTATAATTTGTTGTGTTATCGGATATTCGTGCATGTTTAAACTCCTTTTCGGTCTATTATATTATATGCTTTTAAGCTGTTATACACAAATGGTTTTTTTATTGGAAAAATCACCAAATCATGGCTAGTAAGTGTTTCAAAATATGTTGACAGACAACAAAAAATAGCGATATTTTTTGTACTGGAAATATAAGTTTTAATCTTGACAAAAGTTGACCAGTCTAGTATAATCGAAGAGGTTTTATTTCTATGATTTATTATCATTGTATTATTTTTGAGGAGAGTGAAAAAATTGAGAGAACAATGGAACAGCAAGTTAGGGTTCATACTTGCTGCTATTGGTTCAGCTGTAGGTCTGGGAAATCTCTGGAGATTCCCGTACATCGCAGCAACTAACGGCGGCGGAGCATTTATTTTCCCTTACTTATTCGCAATTTTAACAGCAGGTATTCCTATTCTTATTCTGGAATACACTCTTGGTAAAACTTACAGATCCGGAGCTCCGGGATCATTCGCAAGAATCAACAGAAAGTTCGAAGCTTTAGGTTGGTTCCAGGTTCTGATCTCATTCCTGATCACAGTTTACTACTTCGCTATCGTTGTATGGGTAATCTGCTACATCGGATATTCATTCGGATGTCAGTGGGGCGATGATACTACAGGCTTCCTGTATGGCAACGTTCTTGAACTGACAGGCGGCATGACTGAAATCGGCGGCATCAAGACTCATCTGCTTGCACCATTCCTGTTCGTATGGGTAGTAGTTGCTATCGTTATGTACAGAGGTATCAACAAGGGTATCGACGTTGCTTGTAAAATTTGTCTGCCTATCCTGTTAGCATGTGTTGTTATCATCGTAATCAGAGGACTTACACTTCCTGGCGCTATTGATGGCCTGGCTTACATGTTTACACCTGACTGGTCAGCTATCGCTAATCCTGACGTATGGGTAGCAGCTTATGGACAAGTATTCTTCAGCTTATCCATCGCATTCGCTATCATGATTTCATACTCAAGTTATCTGCCTAAGGAAACAGACGTAGTAAACACAGCATTCCTTACAGCATGTACTAACCACGGATTTGAAATCTTCGCAGGTATCGGTATCTTCTCCATCATCGGTTACATGGCATTCGTACAGGGTGTTGGTGTAGAAGATGTAGCAGCAGCAGGTATCGGTCTGGCATTCGTAGTGTTCCCTACAGCAGTAAGCACACTGCCTGCACTGAACTCACTGTTTGGTATCCTGTTCTTCGTATCACTGTTTACAGCAGGTATGACATCACTGATTTCAATCATCCAGTCTGTAATCACAGGTATTCAGGACAAGTGGGAAATGACTCATGTTAAGGCTACTACAGTAGTATTAGTTCCTGCATTCATCGTATCATTCCTGTTCATCACAGGTGCAGGCCTCTACTTCTTAGACCTGGCTGACTTCATCGCTAACAACATCGGTATCGTAGCTAGTGGTGTTATCGAAGTTATCCTGATCGGATGGTTCTTCAAGCCTGAAAAGCTGAGACAGGCTGCAAACGAATGCTCCAACTTCAGCATCGGCAAGTGGTGGACTTGGTGCCTGAAGCTGGTAACAGTAGTAGTGCTTGGTTACACAACTATTTCCAACCTGGTATCATACTTCACAGAAGGTTACGAAGGATACCCTATGTGGGTAGGTTACATCTTTATCGCATTCCTGATCGTTGGTGCTATCATCCTTACTCTGATGAAGGGCAAGGAAGGTTTCTACAAGAAGCCTGAAGATGCACCGGGATATGATGACTAATTAATGGAGGGTCCCGATATGAGTACAAGTGCAATTATTATGATGTGTATCGCTTGCATCGGTTTATGGGGTGGAATCGCAGTCTCCATGGCTATTATGTTCAAGAGCGATAAGAAAAAGAAAGAAGCAGCAGAAAAATAAATAAAGCTGTAAAGAAAGGCGGTCATGAT
>JAUMXT010000020.1:0-12813 GCA_030529015.1 Bacillota bacterium
TTGAGAGCCGTCTTGATCTTCTTTGCATATGAGCTTGTCTCGTACTTAACCTTCTTTGTTACAGTAGTCTTTTCCTTGTACTTTATACCTGCGTATTCGCAAGCGCCCATTGCGAGAGCCTTACCGAATGCCACGCATTCCTTTTCGGTATCGAAATACTTGATGTCCGCCTTTATGCTTCCGCACTCAAAGATAGCAGCTGTCATCTTGGTCTGTTTAACTTCGTAAAGATCACTTCTTCCTGAAGTACCTCTTGTCTTGAGGCCAATTTCTTCTTTTACCGCATCACACAGGCACTTTGCCAGCTTTTTACCTTCAGTGCTTCCAGGATAATGAATACCCAGTGTTCCTGAAGGTGCTCCCGACCAGTCAAGATGAATTGCAATATGCACATCTACCTTCTTGCTATTAGACATCTCAACCTGTTTGATCATGTTCTTGTTGTTACCGTCAAACGCATCTGTATATACAGTTTCTCCGGATGTTCTCATCGCAGTAACAAATGCCTGCGTTATTAAGAGCGCACGATCTGCTTCAGTCCAGCCTTTATAGACTGCTCCGGGATCCCATGAGCCATCTGTTGATTTGCCATGACCTACCCATATGCCCCATGTAAGCTTACTCATTGTCATCACCTACTTCAGTAACTGCAGCATAGCCATCTTCTTTTATGGCTCTTATAATTTCATAATCATTTTCGCTGTCAGCCGCATCTTTAGGTTCCGTATATGAAAGCGCAAGTGCAGTATCTCCGGTACCCTTTGTAGTGAAGTCTTGGACATAACCCCAAAGAGCTACCACTACCGCTGCAAGCATAAACGGATTACTGAACAGTCCCTTTATCGCATCAAGTACGGATGACCATGTAGTGAACATGGATGCATCCACTCCCATTGCCATAAGTATTACAGCCACAAGGCCTATCCAAAAGTTTGGATTTTTGATTCTTACTAACCAGTTGATTTTCATCGTTATTTCTCCTTTCAGTTTTTTACACAATAACAAAACACCCCAGGGGTTCTCGCCCCTAGGGTGTTTTGCGCAAAATCAACACGTAAATAAAAAGGAATTGTGATAACGATATTAATATACAGGTTATTACCTTCAGTGTCTCCCTCTACTGTAAATACATCAGTGGATCCACGTATTCACCGTTCACTCTTACCTGGAAATCAAGGTGTGGTCCTGTAGATATCCCCGTACTTCCGACTTGTGCAATTTGTTCTCCCTTGCTTATCGCCTGACCCTTTTGCACATGATAACATTGTAAATGATTATACTTGGTATATACACCATTGCCATGATCTATGGTTACGGAATATCCATATCCTCCATCCCAACCGGCGCGACTTACCTTTCCGCCGTCTGCTGCAATTACCGGACTTCCTGCAGCTGCTCCAATGTCTATTGCTTGATGGTATGTGGACGCTCCTGCTGTTGGCGAGTTTCTATATCCATATGTAGATGTTATAGTGCCATTTACCGGTGAAACAAACTCGCCAGTGCTGTAGTCATTAGCTTTGATTGCTTTCGTTCTGCTGTAATAAAGTACATCCAGTTCTACTTCTGTGAGCCCTGCATCGTACAGCGTTCTGATAGTCTCTACCATTCCGTCATAGTCATCTTCGCAAGCCTCGATTTGGAAAGCCTTTGCCGCGTCCGACTTCATTACAACTTCTTGGTTGATAATCGCATCGGTAAGCCCAAGTCTTCTCAGCTGATATCTATACTCTTCTGTTGCGGCAACATCAACACCTATGGTTTTCTTCATGGCTGTTTTAGTTCTACTAATAACAGACTCATTAAACTTCTCGTAGTCACCGCCAGTCTCCTTGAGGAGTCTTCTCATGTTGTTTATGGAATCGTAATCTCCGGCTTCGATATCTTTTGTGTATCCATCAGTGATCTTTTCCCACAGGTACTCCTGCTTCTCTGCTTCGGTCATATCCTTGGTAGCCTTGTTGTAGGATTTAACGGTTTTATCGAAGTTCTTATCCATCATCTCTTTATCTGACAGATTTATATTAAACATATTCAGGAAATTATCAAAGTTACTTCCATCCTCGATCTTAAGGATCTTCTTCTCCTCTTCTACTTCCTCGCCTACTTCTGCAGCGAATACATCGATGCCCAGCAACTTGCTCCATGTTTCTACTTCTCTCAGGATATTCTTTACCGGCACTCCGAATACAAGACCAATGGCTTCAGCTTGCTTACGAATAAGCTCTGACCAAGGCTTGTCTGACTCACCTTTCAGTTTGTCAACGATTCCTTTCTCAGCCTTCACAAGTGCTTCAATTCCTTCGAGTGCCATGTTAGATGTATCCCATCCCTTCCATATGGAGGATACTTCCTTGAATACCGGCAACAAATTCAGTGGATTAGCATTACTCATAAAGTTTTCTTTTGTCAGTTCCCACCAAGTTTCAGGTTCATCATCATCGTCTAGATCCTTGCCTCTGAGTGCGTCCGCTATTGCTGCAGCTGCTGCACACGCAATCGCATTAAACAAATATACTGAGGATGCCTTTGCCACTCTCATGCCGGCTTTTGCCTTTTCACCATCTGCCCACATATCCATAGCAGCAGCATATTCAGATCTAACCATGTTATAGGTCCTTGTAGGTTCGGCCATGAATGATGTCAACACTTTACTCATGGTGTCGGTATTTCTCATAACCTGTGATCTATGCAGAACTGAATCGACTACCTGTGTCTTGTCGAATACTTCTGATGCTCTCTCATTACAGATAGCATAGAACTCTTCAGAATCCACTTTTACTTCCGGATGCTTCGCCTTAGTCTCAGCTCTCACAGCTCCCCATATCTTTGACCAAGTGTATAAGTCGAGCACTCCGTACACCTGCATGGTTACAAGGTCGAGCTTTGACCATTCCTTGTTCATCATAATGTCATCGATATCTCTTGCCATGTCTACCTGGGAGAAACCCCACGACTTCCATCTCGCTATAGGACAATGATCAAGCATATCCTTATAGTCTGTATCTGCGCCTGTAGCTTTTTGTAAAAGAAGAGGCGTATGATTCTTCAGCACGAAATATTTAGGATCTATCACCGTGAAAGCTCTTACTAATGCCGTTGGCTGCTGTAATGCTACTCTAATGTTCGCAGCTATCGAAGCCTTCTTATAGTTTGCAAGTGTCTTGTTGACAAATCTTGTGAAGCCTTCCTGCCTAGTCTGAGTATTACTCTGCAGATCGGCAATAAAGTTAGTGATATATCTTCCTACCTTTTTGCCGTAGGTATTGGCAAGCACATCCTTCGTAGACTCGATTATAAGCCCACTGTCGTCTCTTGATTTGAAGTTATATACCCTCGTGAAGTCTGCTATAGGTGCAGCAAAGGCATTATACATACTCATCTTATTCACATGATCCGCTACTACAGTAAATATGTCATCGATCACTATAGGATTGTTGGCATTTACCACAGTTCCCTTGGTGAACCCGAAGTTGCGGATCCTCTCTACAGCCTGTCTGCCTTCAAAGTTACTATCAAGATAAACGTCTGCTGACTGGATCGGGAAGTAGTTCTCTTCTGTGAACTTCTTATATCCGAACATCTTCAGTGATGCTTCGTTGCCCCACTCAGCACAAGCGCCATTAAGGAAGTCCTGCAACTTATCAGCAATCTCGATCTGCTCAGGAGTAAGAGTCTTCACGATGTCATAAGCTTCCTGCATCGTGATACGTGTCGTTCCGAAGTTAAGGTCCTTCTTTGCACCCAGGGCTTCTTTCAGCTTGTTCATTGTAGATGCTTCAGCAACGACTATACCTGATCCAAAGATATGTCCTGCAGCCTGCTCTCTCTTAAGTAAGCAGTATAGCGCCATTCTCTGAGATATGTTCATCGTTACCGTTCCACCATCGAGTTCAAACTTTTCGTTGGTTTTATGATTCCTCCACTCTTCTATTGCAGATCCCGGCTTCTTCTTGTTGGCATACTGGCCAAAAAGATCTGCGAAGAACGTTCTTGCCTCTGTGATATTTTCGATATGCTTATCGTGTCCCTTACGGATAGACATAAACGCCTTGTTGATTCCTCCGCCAATACCCTCGAAAAAGTCTCTCGGAGATACCATCGATTCATTCAGAAGTGTTCCAAGTGCTCCCGGAATGCCACCTCTTTGTCCTGTCTTACGTGAAGTCTTGGCTTTGTGGATAGTCTCACGTGCAGCCTCTGCTATACCGGACTTCAGGTTTTCATCAAACGCCTTGTTCTGCTGTCTGATGCTATGAGTGATCGCTCTGATGAGCTGTCTGATGACTCTCATTTCTTCCACAGTAGCATTTGCGATAGAATCGGCATCATCTAATGTTGCTGCAAGCTCATCACACCAGTTAGCGATGTCTTCATTGTAGATCATGCCTTCAGCTTCACTCTTGGCGATGTTTTCATACTCAGCCTTTAATCTCAGGAAGTTGGCTCTCTTCTTAGATATGCCGTACGCTTCTTCGAGCTTCTTGCTTCTCGCTGACTGCGGATCCACCATTACAAGCAGCTCTGCTATAGCTTTCTGATATCCGTCCGGGAGGTGCTTAGCATCTGTAGGCTTTAAGAGTCTATCAGATAACCACTTCAGATCTTTTTCGATTCTGTTGATGTGTCTTCTTTTTTCAGACTCAGCATTCTTTCTTTCCTGGGATTCCTGCTGCGCTCTCTTCTTCTCTGCCTGCTCACGAGCAACGGCCATCTTTTCAGCCTCAGCCTTACTCTTGGCTTTTTCTCTTTCTGCCTTAACTCTCTCATCAGCTTTTTCATTCGCCTTAGTTCTGACATCGCGCAGTGCTTCAACATGTCTCGCCTTGAGCTTTTTGACTTTCTGATCATATACATCTCTCTGTCTATCCGCCCAGGACTGCCATGGCTTACCATTCGCAGATATCTCAAGAAGATCATGTGCAGCTTCTTTGATAAGCTGTTTTGTCTCTTCTTCTGATAACATTACATCATATGGGTCCAACTGATCTCTGACATCTGCTATCTCCTGCAACTGATCTGCCGGATGAGTTATCTCAGGATCAAACATTCCTGGCCATCTTTCGCATAATGTCTGATATAGATCATCGACCGCCATGCCACCTTCGTTAGTGATACGGATCCTTCCCATGTTTCGCTTTCTGAAGTCTTCAAAGTCAGGGATGTTGGCTCTATCCTGCTCAGATATAGACACCTTCGTAGTTCTCAGGTAATCTCTCAGGTCTTTATACTCATTAAACATGGTGTCGTCCACAAGCTTCAGATTTTCCACGATATGCTCTGCAGCATAGTATGATGTAGTGGCAGCCGTATAAACATCTCCGTCCTTTATCGCCTTGAATATGATCTCCGCATTCTCAAGTGCTGTATTAACAAGATTTCTGTCTGTTTTATTAGCTGTACCCTCACTGTGACTCATCAAAGTTCTTACCAAGATGTTCAGCTGCTCTCTGACAGAGTTTTTGTTGAGCACCTTGCCATGAGTCAGCTTCTTATCTCTCTTCAGTATCTCAACCTGTTTCTGAAGTTCTTCTATGGACTTGTCCTTAACTGCCTTACCCTTACGTTCATAGTCTCTTACCGGTGGCACTTCTACAAACTCTGTCTCATTGGAGTTGATGTAGTCGTAGATGTCGTCTGATTCGGCAAGTGAAAACCTAGTCTCTCCGCCAGTTCGTTCGGCAACACTTTCCTCTGCCATTACGTTTCGCTCAGGACGAACGCCAATATCTCCGCGCATACTTGTCGTGTCTTGGTCTTCGTCCACCCATATCGAGTCTACCAGAAGGCCGTCCATTATAAGTTCGTCGGTACGATTAAATACGTCTGCGGAGCCCGTAACAATAAATACGCATGGCGAACCAAAGTTGACAATATTGTCTCTAAGCAGCCCGTCCAAGCCTGTATACTTATTGTTAAATTCTTGTATTGCTCTTATTTTGCCCTTTGCAGTTGTGTATATAATTGTAGAGACATCTTCGTCCTTTTGCATTCTCTTTGCAATTTCCGCAAGCCTTCCCCTGGTGGTAACCTGCTCGCCAAGTTCTCTCGAAGGAATTTCAGGTGTCAACAACCTGTCCTTGCCTAAAGCGAGGTTTTCAAACTGCGCTCGTGCTGTTTTGTTTTCGGTATCAATAAGTATTTCTGCATATTTATTGCTGTTAATAACCACGTGCCCCTGATACGCTACGCCCATTTCTTCAAATCTCTCCATAAGCCCTATAGTGCAACCTATATCAGCTTGGGATGGAGTAGGGTCGCCAGACGGATGATTGTGTAGTATCCAAACCTTTGTGCCTCCCACTTTTCTTGCGGCATTGTTAAGACCCTCAAAATACTCATCCGGTTCACCGTCGAACACAATTGCGGAGCCTGGCAATCTTGAAGTTACTCCTGTCTGCATAACTATTTCGTTATTGTCGTTAGCAAAGAAGTATCGCATAGTTTCAAATCTAGGGTCTCTAAACACCTGCGCTGCGTATGCGAGATCTGTGGCATTTTTTACTTGGTGCCCTACAATTGATGCAGTACCGTCATCGATTAGCTTGGACATGAAGCCCTTCGCTGTAGTCTTTACATAATTGGCATCAGTTTTGTTTGTGACGTTAAGCCCGTTTATATACTCTATTGCTTCCTGCGCCAACTCTATTCCTTCAGGAGTCATATTGAATTTCAGTTCAAGCTGTTCGCCGTCAGGAAGAGAAAACCTAACATTTTTCTCTGTCGCCGCATCATTTACTTTGGCTTTTCTGTCTTCTTCGTTGCCTGCTTCGTATTCGTCATATTCGATGCCCTTGTCATCAAGCGCAGTTTTCAGTTCAGAGCTACTATCATCAGGAATAATAGCCGTCTTGATTTCATCAAATCCAACTACTCTTTGTGGCTTTGCTTCAAACATAGCAACAGGCATATGAGCTATTTCAGCAATGATGTCCTGCAATTCTTCAAGCTGTTTATCGGTAGCAGTCCATCGTCCTTGTTCAAGGTGTCTCTTGAGGTTTTCTTTTGTAGGATTACTGCAAGCATCTTCTATACATAAACCTACAGAGTCCATAGCTATAAACTTATTATCTACTCTACGGCCACCTTCTATAATCTCACTAATTACTGTGTATAGCCTTTCGTCTAGTTCTTCCTCTATAGCATCAAACTCTTCCTGCGGAATGTTCTGAAGTCTTTCTGATGCCTTTTTAATATCCTCTATAGAACCAAACTCATCAGTAGCTGCGGCACGAATAGTCTTTGAACCAACAAACATTGAGTTGCTATTTCTGTCGCTATCAGATGTAGCCAACATAGACCTAACTATATTTTCTGCACTTATTGGCCAATGAAGTTGACTAAAGCTCCTACGATTACCTGATGCAGTAAATGGGTCTACACCATTAGTTACACCCGATGAGAGCTCTATTCCCTTGAAAAGATTTCGCAGCCATTCCTCATACTCTGTTTGATTCACCTGACTATCAATTAAGGACTGAGTTTTAACTGGGTCTGCATTTTCCCTTATAGTTACTGTGTCGTTTTGCTTTACTCTATATGCTCGCTTAACCATTCGGAACAATTCTGCTGGTGCCATGTTCGCAATAGTATTGTCCACTTGCTCTTCATTAAATCCAAATGATTCTTTGAGATATTTTCTGTAGACACTTTCAACCTGATCGCCATATTTTTCAAACCATTTTTTCCTCATTGGCGAGCCTAGTACCGGCATTGAACCAGTTTTATCAATTATTTCATTATCAAGGTTTTCAATGAGATAATTGCCTTCCTCAATCTCGGCTGTTGACATTTCGATGCGTTCTTCGTTTATGACCATTTTTACAGGAGTACCGCCTTTGTCCACAATGAACATCTGCTTTGCGCCATAGTCGTTTTTGTAATAGTCAATCAGAGCTTCTTCTCCACCGAGTCTATTCAGCCTGTCCGCAATGTTATCCGGGTGAAAGTCTGTAGGATTGATATATGCTACATAACCTGTTTTGTGTGCTATTCCATAGACTTTTGATGCCAAATCTCCGTCTGTCTCATATTCAATCCTAGGGAATGTTGGTGTCCAGGCATCTGCCGCAAATACTTTATTCTTTCTGTTCTGTGGATCTATAGTCTCTTTGCCGAACAATAAAGTTATGCTACCGAAATTGCTGTGCCCCATTTCAGCCTTTGTTACAGCCAAACTAGGCATAGGGATGCCTTCAAGCTTTAATGTCTTTAGGAGTTTATCTTCTGTGACATTATGCACCGCTATCAGGTCTTTCGTTTCTTCCACAGGTTCTTTCATGGAGAATCTCATTCTAGGGTCGTCTGTAGGATTTTCGTTGTCTATGCTCTTCGCCTGATTAGAGTCGAATATTACATATGAAAATCCCCTGCTTACAACTTCATCACCATAACCGCCAACTCCGCCTTCATCAAGAATAAGACCGTCATAGTCATATCCCTTTTCTTCCAAAAACTCCATCAAGTCTTCTCCGTCTAACCAGTCAGGAAGTCCACTATCCATAAGCGGTGTTCCGGTTCCCCACTGTCCAAGAAACTCTTCCTCAAAGATTTTCTTTTCCTTTGGATTTCTAGTATCAAATGGTTTTTCTATGTTCAGATAAACCTCATAGGTGTCAGGCTTGTTTGCAGTCTTTTTATATCCTAATGAAGATGCACCTTGACTTTGATATACGTCTGCATAGTCCTTATTCGCTGTGAAATATGTACCCTTTCTAAAAGCATCATAGTCTCCGTTTGGCGTTCCATGATACATCGGAACAAGTTTACCCTCATCATCAATGGCCTTACTGTTTCTGAAGTATTCTCTCTGCCCCTCTGACAGCGCTCTGCCTATGGAGTCGGTGTCAGGGAGTGAATAAATTTTAGTTGGCTTAGTTTTATTGACAACATTATTACTTTTACGTATAATAGTATCAAGAGCAAAGCCGTTAAGAAGCTGTAGCAAATGTTGCTGCTTTTTCTTGTTAGAGGACTGCAACGAATCGAGTTGCACTTTTCTAAATAAAGCCTTGCTTTTTTTATTGTCTATAAATAAAAATGTTTTCTCTCTTACATTAGATATCCAGTAATTATAAAAGCCTTCTTTCCCAAACATTGTAAGCACAAAGTTTGAATCCATTTCCACATCGACAAAACCTTCCCCATTCGGCTTTAATGCTATTACTATAGGGAATCCATCATTATCAAATTCTTCGGTTAAAACAACTACACCTGGCTGTGAGGCTGTTGATAACGAATCCATTATTGCAACAGGATGTTCCAAATAATACGGTATCTTTTTAATAACTTCCTTGTCTATGCCATGAAATTTTCTGTTCTTAGGATTCTTAGGTGTGTTGATGTCCCTAACGTGCTTTTGTGTCATCAACATAGGTAAAGGTTGTAAACCTACCGCTCTTAATATTTGTGGTGTTTGACATATGTACACATGGTTATTTCTGTCTAGTGTTTTATTAAGTGCTCCTTCAACCTGGCTTTCAAAACTTTCTGTCATGGAGTATACAACATCACCCACAACACTTTCCGTTTTGGAAACAGTTCCCACAGCATCTCTATTCTTTGCAGCTCTCGTCAGACCATTCACCCAAAGTCTTTCAGCATCCTTCAAGATTCCAAGCTCAGACAAAAGATCTGCATTCTGTTTTGGAGTGAAACCTTCACCTTCAACAAGGACAGCTCTTATTTTCTCAAGTACCTTCTTGATTGCATCCAAGATAGCCTGTGCGATGTTTCTATGGCTTCTGCAAAGCTCGTTGACAAACCCTTCGTCCTGAAGCATTTCGTATGTAGAGTCTGCAATTATTTCGTCAAGTGCCTCTTCTACAGACAGCTTTTCACCAGCCTTTGCATACTGCGCAATCTTCGCATCGATAGCATAATCGATACCGCCCTTCTGCGCCCATCTCTGTCTAACAAGTTCCTTAAGCTGGTTGTACTCTTCCGGAGCATACTTCTGCATGTGATGAGTAATTTCATGTGCAAAGATATACTCTAAAGCTCTGTCTCCATTAAGGGATAACCAAATCTCGTCATTTTGATAGAAACCGTTCACCTGGTTTTCTCCACTAACCAATTCATCTCTTATATGGATGTTAATGTTAAACACCTGCGCTAATGTTCTATACATCACTTGCTGTGATGCTGAAAATTCAGATCTCATCTCAGGAGATATTTCTGAAATCAGTCTACCCTTAGAACCTATTCTGCGCCCTTTGGAGCGATTTTCTTTTGCAGTCTGACCAATTGTCATCTGCATACCCTTTGCATAGTCTCTAGCGTTTGTAATGTCTGTCTGCCCTGCACTGAAGGCACTTTGCTTAACTTCTTCACTAACACCTTCGTATGCGGGATGTTTAAGTGCTTCTATCTGCTCATATGATAATCCGTTTCTAGCGCCTCTGTAGAAATTGTCAAATGCGATTGCAGTATCTTCTACAGATTTCACATCTCTAGTGTCAACACCCTTGAATGTTTCTGCAAACAGCTTCTGTCCTTCAGACTCATACTCTGTTGCGAGATTCTGCGCAAGCTCTCCCTTTGCTCTGTCAATACGGTCTTCAGTTTCTACCCTTGCAGTATTAACTCTGTTATTACCAATCTTCTCATAAAGGTAATCTCTCAAATCCTTATTCTTTCCAGGAAGAGTTTCATTCATAATTGTGTTGTAGATTGTTCTAGCTTCAACATTATCTACAGTAAAGAGGTTAACATCATTTCTTCCGGCAATTCCTGCCTTGATTCTACCAACAGCCTCTGCTATCTGATTTGCAGTAAGCTCAGGAAGTTGCAAATCATTAGCAGCTTCTTTAGCTTTCGCTACAGTTTCATCGTATGTCTTCTGAGTATTTCTACTCAACATCAGCTCACCTTTCTCGTTAACCGCAGTTGGAGATACAAGGTTTTCTGATTTGATCATATTGTTTGCTGTTGTCATAGCAAGGTCTGCTCTTTCAGCATCTCTCTTAGCCTGCTCCTGTTCAGCCTTCATCAGCTCACCAGCATATCTAGCTCCAACAGATTCTCCGGAGTTAATAGTTTCCTGAACGAAGTCTCCCATAGCTTTTGTATTTAGATCCTCGTCACTCTGCGAAACCTTTTTTGCAGTTTCCTTTAAGCCGTCTTCTCCGTAGATATCCATAATATTTTGGTTGGTTCTATAATCTACAATCTGACCACCTGCACCAAGTACACCACCCATAGCGGCGCCAAGAAGTCCTGCTCTGCCTACTTCTTCCCAACTAAACTCATGTGGCTTACCTACAGCTTCTGCATAAATCTGATTAGCAACAAAAGGATCTAATCCTTCTACTACCATTTCTTCTAAGCCTTCCGTTATTGCTGAAGCTAATGTTTTGCCCCCATGATATGTAAGATCGTTAAGCCCCTTTGATGCCGCCTTATTGGCAACCTTGTCAAGAAGAGTATCGAAAACTTTATCGCCTGCACCTGCTCCATAGATTTTCTTCAATGGTGTTGCAATAGCAAACAGTTTTTCTGAAGCAGCTTCAAGGCCACCTGCAGCCGCACCATATAATGCTGCCTGGCTATCATTTGCGCCTTCGTCTTTGGCTGACTTGTATGCGCCACCAAATGAACGAGACAAAAGTGATGCTGATGCTGCAGGACCTGCAAGTGCATCTGAAGCGAGACCAAGTCCGGCACCGTAAAGATCCGCAGCAAACTTGCCACCTTTACCCATGCTTTCTTTTTCTTTTTCAATCAGCTTGTTTCCTTCGTCTATTTTCTTGGATGCCTTTTCAAGATTCTTTGCCCTTGTCTCTTGCATGCCTGTGCGCTCTTTTTCTAAGAGCTGTTGATACAGACCCTTTTGATAAGGCCCTTTAATTGTCTCAGGCTTCTTTTTCTTCTCAGCAGCGATATACTGCTGTTCGTAAGGATTTCTAATAGAGTGGAATGTTGTCTGATGACTTCCTGCAATGGTCTTAACATTTCCCTTTGTCAGATTCTTCATTGTGTCCATGAAGTCTTTCCCACTCTGCTGAGCCTTCTGCTGTGTCTGAGCAGTTACCTGTCTTCTTCTATTTGTATTTCCTTTATACGTGTTCGTTTTATTTGCAGTAGTCTTTGTCTGCTTATTCGCACTGCCAATCCCAGCCTTCTTATCTTTGACTGCAGATTTTTTAGTCTTAGCAGCTTTCTCAAAAGTCGCAGAAAGAGAGGCATTGCTACCTCTCGTGTTTCCGGATCTTTTGGTGTTGGTGATTTTTCTTCTACTACCTGCCATTTTTTCCTCCTATTTTTTCTGCTTTTGTAAGAACTGGTCCCATATACCAAGCTGCACATTCTTATACTTGTTAGTATTTTTCTTGGTGTTGTTCCCCTTATTGTTATTGCCGCCTGTTGCAGCATCTTTTGCCTGAGGATACATGCTGTCATCACCTAAATATCCGCCACCGGAGCTTCCACCTAAATAGCCTCCACCGGAGCTCCCGCCGCTAGAGGCTCTACCTTTTTTTGCTAGTGCATACTCCTTTGCCCACTGTTTGTCCGCAACCTTGTCTCTTTCTTTCTGATATTCAAAGCTTCTGTCGGATTCGAGCACGCTTCTGTCATATGATGTCTGCCACTGGGTATCAGCCACATCATCTCTGTAAGTCTGATAATCAGCTCCGTATTTCCACTGATTGTCAGATACATCATCTCTGTATCTTCCATATGCTGTGTCGTCTGCTGCCCTGAGTGCATCCAGTGTTGATAAATTCAGATTCTGCTCATTCATGTACTGATTGTAAGCAGCTTCCTTTAATGCAGGAATCTGTGATGCTAACTGCTGATTATAATCGTTCCTCA
>JAUMXT010000020.1:12823-20705 GCA_030529015.1 Bacillota bacterium
TGGCAGTTACTGCATAAGAAGATCCATAACCTCCGTTAAGCGATGCTGCATCCCCGAGAGTGTCTTTTGCTGCCTTATCTCCCTGCTGCTTATATACTTTCGCAAGAGACTGGTAACTCACATCCTTCAGCGGATCATATGTGAAAGCTTCTCTATTCGTAACCTTATCGAGTGCTGCATCCATCTGACCTTGGTATTGGCTCTTATATTCTGCTGGCTGTTCGTATGCTGGTTTTGTTGTTGCCATAGCAAATCATCTCCTTTCGTAATCTGCTATAAGTATAAAAAAATAGGAGCGATTTCTCGCCCCTATGGTTATGCTTTTACCACTCTGTCCTTAACCATGTATAAACTGCCCTGTATGGAGGCATATTCCTTCCAGTCCCTGATACGCTTCCTGATGGTGCGGAGACCGTATGCGAGGTGGATGCAAAGTTACTTATATAGAACAAGTTGGAAGCATCCGCACTTGTAGCTCCTGATTTTCCTAAATGTGTGTACATTTCTGAACTTCCTGTTGCAGGTCGTGATTTTGTTCTCGCTACCCCTGTGTCCGCTTGGTACGCAATAAAGCCGTAACCAGAACCCGCACTTGGATAGTGTACGTGAGATGTAGCAGCATGAGTATGTGATACATTTACAGCATTCGCACTACCACCATCCGACACATTGTTATATTTATTGGTTTCATTAACAGGATAACTACTATTAGCCGCCAATAAAAATGTGTTCGTCAGCAATATCCATTTACCACCTATATATGTTTCAGGGTTTGTAGCTTTAGTTGAATACATTATAGAGCCTTTCGGATATGCTACCATTCCTACATACTCTCTAAACTTTCTTCTCGCCATCTTACCACCCTGTCCTTTTCCACATATATACCGCTTTGTATGGAGGCATATTTGCTCCTGTTCCGCTAACTCCGCTTGCCGCCTGTGATATGCTCACACTCGACGTATAATTGTCGTAAGCCAAATAGCTTGAACTTGTTGCACTCCAAGCATATCTATATCCTGATTGAGATTGAGTAAGCCAACCACGTTTCCCAAGCGTAGAACCTCCGACCTTATAAAGACAGCATCCGTAGCCTGCCCCTCGATTTGTGTAATGCGTATGGCTGATATTCGGATGTGTGTGTGCTACATTGATTGCGTTTGCACTACCGCCATTGCTATTCGCTTCTGTAACAGGATAAGTGCTGCTTCCCCCATGCAGAAACACACCTGACAGTTGAACCCATGTGCCGCCCCAATAAGATTCAGGATTTACGGCTTCTACAGTCATAATAATACTACCGATAGGATGTGCCACTTTGCCTATAAAATGTCTTAAATTTATTAGTGCCATAATTCCCCCTAACTTATCCTATGCCACATATACACATTCTTAAATGGCGGCATATTCGCACCAACTCCGCTTGAACCACTTGAAGCAACAGTAATGTTTGCCGCCGCAAGTTTTTCACCACTCCATGCAAGGTCGCTGCTCGTTGCTTTTGCTGTAATCATTACTTCTGCTCCGTTTCCGTTGTGTATGATTCTCGCTATACCACATCCTGATGATATTTTATATCCGCAGATATTCCAGTTAGTTCCGTTTGCTTGTGTACGATATGTTTCGTGTGTATGACTTCCTGCAGGATGCGTATGGCTGATGACTGCCGCATCACGATAACCACCTGTGGCATTTACAGCATAAGATGAGCCTGCACCAAGCAACATAGTCCCCGACCACTGTTCCCATGTGCCTCCCCAAAAGTCACCCGGATTTACCGCCTTTTCCGTGCAATAAATCGAGCCAACAGGATGAACTATGCGACCAATATATTCAATTATTTTCATAGAATCTCCTTACTTATGTGATGCTTTCCCATAGTGCCAACAGCTCCGCGTCATCTATATAGACTTCGCCGCTTACGGACAAATCACCGTTGACAAACGCATCTCCTTCGATTTCGCCACCCGATTTAGGATAATAAGCCAAGCCTTCTCCTGATGAATAGCCTGCTGTGATGCCAACCGACACTCCAACATCTTCAAACGCTCGCATTATGGAAGCAACAAGACTGTTAAATTTCTGCTCCATAGTCGCATTAGGACTTCTATCATATTCAATAATCATAAGCGAACCCCTTTCTTTGCACTTCCCTGCCTGTAGGAACGAACAAGAGACTCAATCTTGCAGTAACCTTTACCTTCAAGCTTGATTGCAAACTTGTCGCACCGTCTAGGCACTATAGGAAGCATTTCTGTCTTATCTCGGTCATTGACGAATCGTGATAAAACTTCCCACTCTCCACCGTCTATGCTGATAGATACAGTCAGTTCGGACAGCTTTGCAAAAGACAGTCTCATCTTCAGCTGCGAATACACCTTTTTATCTTCCAGGTACTCATCAAAAGGACCCAGCTCTGCGTACCATTCAATATCAGTTTCAGATGCCATTGGATTATCAGATGCCATTTCATATATCTTATTATCAGCATCGTTTATAAAGAGTAATTTGCCGTTATGATATGCAAAATCTCTTGCCCTGACCGAATCCTCCTTATGCCACATAAAACGCTCCATATCGAAGACTAGGAGCTCAGGAGAGCCTTCTCGACGCACTGATACATAGTATTTGATACCATCTGTTCCTGCTATTGCATCTGTATACACATCAGTCCCAAAATTATCAGATATTAGCCGTGGAACGCCGCCTGCATATGCCATGATTCCAAGCCTTGACTTGTAAAGCACTGTCTCATTTATGATTGCAATAGACTTGCTGCTACCCTTTTCAAGTGCGTGGCATTGTGCCGTTTCGATTTGATATGTGCTAGGTTTAGATCCGTATACCTTGTGGATATAATCCTCTTTAAAGAACAGCAGGTGTGTAGAATATGCCGCACATCCCGTCCACTCTCCGTCTGTTCCCTGCTCTGCGTAGTACGAATCCATTGTAGTGTTTTGGAAATATCCCCAGTTCGTAGGGTCTCCGAGCTTGCAGGCATAAATCGTATTATCCGTATTGGACACACCCCACAGCCTGTTGTTTGACTCCATGACGTAATCAAGGTCAGGACAGTTTCTCGCCACCTCTATATTTGTGACCTCTATCTGCATCTCCGTCTGCCCTTCAGCTGTGACATCGATAAATGTCTCATCCTGGAATATTATGGACGTATCTGTAAGGGACTGTATAACAGCGGATACGTTAAGCCGTTCGTCAGACGCAGTAATCTGCACCGCATCCCCTACGGCAAACTTAGAGTCAAACCCCTGAGATGTTGGGAAGGTTATGACAGCACTTGTAACTGTCAACGTCATTGTCGTTTCTGAAACGACATTTGATGATAGATTTCCTACCTCGCCCGTCTTCACGTTGAAAAACATCTTCTCCGGGAAGAAACATATCCTAGTATTGATAGCCACCATCTGCGTTTTATCCGACAATTTTAACGCAGGATATAATGTGCCATCATAATAGAATTGTCCTTCTGATATTACTGCAAGTTTTTTATCTTTAACTATCATTGCAGTAGGATTTTTATATGCTTCGGAATATATACCGCGCGGTTTTCTTTGATAAAGGCACGGATATTCATCAGATGACAAGTTGTACATATTCCTCATCTCGCCATCATCTATGACAGACTTTTTGTTATATCCCTTAAATTCCAGGATGCGTTCCTGTTTAGGTATAAATGTGTACCTTGGTGCTACTAACATATCATCACCACCAATTCCTGATTTTTACGGGGGTGCTTTCCACCTCACCTTCTCTAATCGCCCAAGCCTTAAATTCTTGCAGATCAGCATTGTAGTTGTCTTGGTTATTGGCATAAGACTCATATTCTTCATTGCAGTAGTCAATTTTAGCTTTAAGCCACGATATATACAGGCTGTCATACGGAGCAGGTACTATCAACTCTGTATTTCCGTCCTTTTCCCACTCATATTTGATTCTTTCATACGCAGGAATACGCAAAAAGTCCTGCACTATTGCCTCAACTTCAGTTATAAACAGCGTACAGTGGTCATCAGAAAATGAGTGAGGCTTTTCTACTTTGACTCTCTGTATAGCTTCAGATAATTTCATATTATCTCCTTTCTTTAAGCAGTATTTATCGCTATGCGAAGTGCATCAACATCCGCAGCCGTTATTGCATCGCCTCTTCTCTTGTCAGCGATGGTAATCGGCGTTACGTTTGATATTGCATTCTTCATCACATTGTAAGTCGTTGCAGTAATGAGGTCGCCCGTGTTTACCATTGGAATATCTACCACGTTGCCGAGATCCTCATTACGCGCTACCGCATACTCTCTCAATCTATTCCACTCATTCGCAGTAAGCACGAAAGGCTCCCCTGCAGTCTTCTCCGAATCCCACAGGAAGTCGTCTCTCACATAGAACGCGTACTCGTCGGAGTAGTTCACAAAACCTTCTGCCACAGACTCGTTTGCCGATGATATTCTGAATGCCGTGTCTACGTTTCCATCGTGTGCCGTTACCACAACAGGAGAAGAAACTTCATCTAGGGTGGATAATGTTGTCCAGGCATCTTCGCCATCCGCCTTTGCTTCTATGACGTATGTAGTGCCTGCGACAGATTTATCTGTAATCCAAGTAATAGTACACAGTCTTGTACCAAGCTGTTGCGTGATAGATTCAATATTTGCAGTTGGTATAAGAGACGTGTCCTCTGTAGTCGATACCGAAGCCGTTAACGTCTTGAGCGTAGTTGTGCCGTTCTTTATAAGAACCTGCACATCATAGTCTGCATTGGATATAAGTCCGGTAAGGTTTGCAGAAGCTGTAGCCGTCTGCGAGCTTACAGTTGATACAAGTGTATAGGTACTGGCCTCTGACCGCTTTATGTAATACTCAATTGACCTTGTGTAGTTAGGCCCGTTAAACATACCCGACACTCCTGCTGTTATATACGTTGCCTTTGGTGTTAAGGTAAGCGTGCCTTCCTCCTGCGGAGTTTGTACAGCAACAGTCTTTGTTGAAAGTGCCGTTGAGCTGTAATATGTAATTGCCTTAAGCGTATAGTTTGTATTTGGCAAAAGCCCCGTAAAGGTGTACGCGTACGATGTTGCCGTTGCTGAGGACGCAACTGATGTACTCCCCACGTGAGTGCTACCTTGATACCATTTAATCGTTGTCGCGAACCCTACAGATTTAGGCACCCCTGAAAGAGTTACCGCTACCTGCTTTTGTGTAGATGTTCCTGCAGTAAGTGCCACGGATGAATATGTAGACGTTACATTGGCGATGGATATACTGCTACAGCTAGTGGAATTAAGCTGAGCCGCGTTTCCTGCTCCTGACGTTCTGTAACATCTAAATTTAGCCGATAGCGAAGACGTGCCCGGTGATACTGATACTGTAAACGACGTACTCGCGGAGTGACTGCTTGTACCACTCCAAGACGTACTTTCTTTTTTCAACGTCCAAGTATGCCACGAACCACCAACATAAATCCCCGCAGTAAGACCATAGCCGTTGCCTGTACCAAGAAACGACGAGCTATACTGAAGCTTTCCTGTGGCTTTAACCGTAAGCTTGACCGATGTAGGCGTTCTGTTTGATGCCGTAACCGATACTGTATAGTACGCATATGGCGATCCGTATGTTGATTTCTTACTCGATAATATTGTTGCCATAAGTTACACCCCCTTATGAGAATGTAGCCGTTGCTGTTGGTTGCCATGCAGAGCCGTCATAATACTTGATGGATGCTCCTGCGGACAGGTCTATCCATAAGATGTCGTGTCTTTCAGGCTCTGTAAGGCTTGCGACAAAGGTTCCGTTTATAGGTACTGGACCATTTGCTCCGCCTACGTACAGGGTCTCCGCATCTGTTGACCATCCAGGTTCGCCTTCTTCAAGTTCGGGAATATCCGCATCAAGTCCGCGTCTAAACTGCATCAGTTTGTTGACGGTGGCATACGTTCCGCCATCATGGTCAGCCGCGGCATTTTCGATACTTGTGTCGACATACTCTTCTGATGCAAGGTTAAGCTCAGATATTAAGCTCGCCATGATTTCTGCCGATGGATTCTGTGCAAGTTCTGCGAATCTCTCAGCCGCTTCCATGTAGTCTGCCGTCTGCTCAACATACCCTACTGCATTCTGCAGATACTCTGTAATATAATCTATAATCTCTTGAACACGCGCCTCTCTTTCGTCTTCCGCAAGTTCTCTTTGTGTTTCCGCGTCAACTCGCACTAATTCCTCAGTTGCTATAAGAGAGTTCTGTGCAATCATATTTCTGAGTGACGCATAGTCATTGCTCGACACCACGTCGTCAGGGTCTGTATCATTTGCAACGGTGTCGCCAACATAATAGTTGAATCGTGCCGTTGACAGTGCTTCTCCGTCACCCATAATCGTAAGCTGTCCAAAGTGTGTGCCCGTGAGAAGTGTTGCCTGCCCACTCAAGGTGAACGTAACTCTGCCCTCTTCAGGATCTACAATTTGAATAGTGTATGGATTGTTGTTGTTGTCAATTTCAGGGTCACCTGTTGCACAAGCTTGGATGTGGGTACCGTCAGGCTTTAAGATCTCCATGAACACCTCGGTGTATCCAGTAAAGTCGAACGGCTCTGTTCCGTGCATCAAGCGTGCATTGACGATATTTGCTGTGTCATACTGCACAAGGCCCTCAATAAGGACCACGTTATTTGCCTTAATCGGGAGTGCAATATTAAACTCTTTATAATTCATTTAAGCCTCCTATAAAGAAAGGCGTGACAACCGCCACGCCCTCCATATCGTCTTCTAGTCCATTACTGTAACCTGTTCTTTCAGCTTTTCATCCTGTCTCTTGGCATATTTAGCCATCTTCGCCTGTGACTTCAGAACTTCTGCGTAAGCTTCCGGAATTTCCACAGTTTCACCACGAAGCACCTGGATGGTTTCTCCGTTAACAGTAACATTTACTTCGTCAGGCTCACCCTCCACATAAGGTACCATGATGGACACCTTTTTAACCTTAGGTTCCGCCTTCTTTTCAGTATTAGCCATAGTTTACTCCTTCCTAGGACAATACAATGTTTGCTTCGGATGCCAGGGTAACCTTGTGCTCTACTCTAACGAGATATTCGTCTACGAGGATTTTTGCAGTCTTCAGCAGTTTCCAACCTACAGAGGATCTCTGATTCAATGGGTCGGCCGTACCTGCGGAACCCTTCTGCTTGATGATAGTTTCGATACCTCTTCCGGCAAGAGTTGTTACGCCATATGCGTTTGCACCGATAAACAGTGTTGCGTATACAGTAACATCATTTTCCTGAATGATAGCCGCCTCAGTAGTTTCTACGAATCTTACTCCGTAGAGCTTACCAACTTCTCCGTTGAAGATCTGAGTTGATCCTGCATACTTTGAAGCTTCAACCCATTCTTCATCATTCTGCAGATCATATACAGTGTCAGGATGCACGATTGCGATGTAGTATCCATCGATCTTTTCGGCATTCTTAGCCTTCAGATCTCTCACCGCCTTCTTTACATCCTGTACTGTCAGGACATCTGTTGCTGTCAGTGTAGATCTTGAAGTCTTATCTCCTGCATATCTTACAGAAGTACCGCCTACGATAACATTTCTCGTAACAGTATCTGAAGTTCTTCCTGCCTGTGAACCCAGCAGCTTAACTGTTTCAGTCAGCATATTGTCCAGGGAAGTCAGCTCCAGCAAGTCTGATGAAACGATGTATCCACCGTACTGCTTCAGTTTGGCTGTCATTCTAGTTACCTGTAACTTCTGACCACTAGGAGTCACGCCTTCAGTGAGAGGCGTATCCAGTACAGGCAGTGCAGGAAATCTTCTAAATTCGATTTCCATACCTGAACCCTTAGGGATAGGTCTCTTCTGACCGAACTGGTCATG
>JAUMXT010000111.1:0-410 GCA_030529015.1 Bacillota bacterium
ATCGCGATTGATTACTTCATTAACGACTGTGGGTGTTTTGTCAAAAACATCAAAACAGATATCAGACGCCAACTTTGTTAAAGCGGCTTTTCTGAAGATTGGTTTTTTGTCGCCCGCATGAATATAAACTGCACCGTGCGCTTCAGGACGAGTAAATGTGGCAATATAGCGTGTTACGACCTCAAGCAGGTCTGCATAAATGACATCATATTCGTCAAACAGGAGCTTATCACCTACAGCCTCCTCACGCAATACAGTGACAGCATTATACTCTCTGACCGTACTTTCAATCTCATCAAACCGGGTAGGCACTACAAAGATGATCTGCTTTATGTCCTCGCTTATACTTTGCGCACGTTCCTGTATCGCCGCAATACTGTCTGAGTCTTTAGGAATCACGCCAAAACGAC
>JAUMXT010000111.1:420-5413 GCA_030529015.1 Bacillota bacterium
CATTTATCGCCGAAATCGTGTCTGTTTCTTTCTGAATCACCCAAAACACGACTCCATCTGCATGGCTATCGCTAATGCTTGCAGTCCAATCATTTCTTGCCTCGAATTCGTCTTCTTCGATAAATTCAAAGGCGAAATAACGAGTCATATCATACTCATCGTTGTACTGGGACGGGTAGATATAGTTATCGAAATTTACAGCATTGAGGGTTTCTTTAACCGTAATTCGTCTACGCTGTACTTCGATTACATCGTTGATTTTTTCGCGTACATTGATCCCGGAGGACTGTTTGAGTTGCAAATAGTTATTGCTCCGCTTGCGGTAAATCAGGAATTTCTTCTCAATAAGATTATCGATAGCTGCTTTTATCTCTTCAGTGCTATGATTTGCGCGATAAACAGCAATCAATTCATCAGTCGTCGGCTTTAACTTCTCAAACTGTTCCAGAATATAAATCAGAGATATAGTCTTAACAAGCTTACTCTCCAAACAACCATCCTCTAGCTGGGAAAGGATCGAGGTTGTAAGCATGAAGGTTTTGTATATATTACCTTCATATGCCTCTTTTCTGAACAATGGCTCAAAATAATCATATATCAGATTGGGTGTTATCAGCTCGAATACATTGTCCTGATAGCTATTCAAAAAGGATTTGAGCGTAGATCCACCATCTGCTGACAGGAAAGTAAATAGTGTTCTTTCGTTTTGTGCGACACGTTCGGATAAACGCGGTAGAATATACGTTGAGACAGGGTGCAAAGGATAACATTGCAGCATAGCTCTATCGTACTCTTCCAGGCTCATTTCGCTAAAGAGTGCATGCTTTCCATATCTCTGCCTTAAATCGTCAAAAGACAGCGTGTGTTCAGCAACAAAGGAAGACCAGCTTTCAGACTTTCGGATTACAGTACCAATGATCTCATAGGTCTGAGCGAAGTTGTTATTCAGATGTACATGCGTAAATCTTTCAGATACACCGCGCCAACCATCTACCTTTTTCTTCGGCAAACGGTCAATGTAATTCGCGATTTCTTTATGTGATATCAGCATGATATGCATCTGCATATCACCACTTCGATTACATTTCTCAGCAAAATCCTGAAGCATCTTGGTATCACTAACTGATGCTTCGGTGATGTTAGCTTCCAGATACTTGCTAAACTCGTCGTATACTACATATATTCCCGTGAAGCCTTTTCCTTTCAGGCCCTTAATCGCATTTTCGTACAGTTCAACAACGTCAAAACCGAGAAATGGATTGAAAGTGCTGCCAGCTGTAAGCATAGGATAGATGCGTTCAAACGCTTCATATGCTTTGCTATCATAGTCTTCCAGAGAGCCTTTGAACACATCGATGGGTCTATCGATCAATGTCGAAAGCTTACTGAACGTTTCAGGATACTCAGCTTCCCAACGATCAATAACCGCAAGAGCAGCCTTGTAATTAGTTTCAGGCATAATATCAAGCAGACCGTTTTGCGACAAAGTACGCTGCAAAGCAAGCAGAAACGCTTGTGAAAGGCTTGTGTTACTTCCACTGATAATCACGGGAAGGAAACGCTGATCGCTTTCGTAGTAAGTATTAATTGCATGCAGCAGTCTAGGATTCTCCTGAGCCTTGTTCATCAGCTGAACAAACAGACCTCGATCCCTTTTCATTAGCATGGACAGGATCGTCAGAACAATGTGCGACTTTCCTTTTCCATATGCACCAATCAGAATGCGAGCTCGATTTGTTGAAGCAGATGCCGTACTCATGAGTACATCTTCGAGCAACTCAAGGGCTGCACGAGTAGGTATGAAATTTTTGAGCTTTTCATCATTATTCAGGTCGTATCCGATGTTTACCGAATACTGAAAACCCGAGGCAACCGAAATCATTTTGCTCATGATTATCTCCCAGCTGTTACAATGATCTGTAGTATTCATCTACACACTCTTGGAATGTATACTGCCTTTGTATGCGAATAATATCCAGACCGGCAGTTCTGATGATTTTAATGCAACCTGTTTTTTCTACCTTATAAAGCAGATCGAGCATGCTCACTGCATCAAGGTTGAGAATTCGCCCGATATTGCCCGGGGCAGTAAGAAGCTCATTCAGACTTATCTCCGTCTTTCCAAGAGCTTGATCCGATATAATAGCCATCGCTATCCAAGGATTAATACTGTCAACCGCCGGAGTCGCCTTTTTGTAAGTTTTAGCCTTTCTGCTCAAGATATCTATAAGACCAAGCTCGCCTAAAGGACAGTCGATATTATTCTCCGCTGATTCTTTTCCTGGATTGGACTTATACCGGGGGACATATGTGCTGATGATGCACGCAAAATCGTCATTAAGAGATCGTATTGCTACCGATTCTCCGTCTTCGACCATCTGCAGATAATTCTGCAAAGAGCCCACAAAGTCTTCCCGAGTAAACTCTGACATAGAGAACTCATTGAAGAAGAACCACCAAGCTGTTGCTTCATCGCGATTCGTTGCCAATTTATAGTGCAAAAGAAACAGCGTGCCAAGTTCTTCGATAAATCGATCATTTGCAAAAACGCTGGTTCCGAAGTCAGTCAACGTTTGGATGCGTTTTCCTTTCGTTGTTTCAGATGTTAAGCATACAGTCTGCAGCCAATAGCGGAGAGACTTGACCATATTGGCGCCAATGCCAAGAACATCCATTGGGTTCTCATCTTTGGCAACGAAAATATCGGGCTTCACAGCCACGTTTTTCATTCCTTTGCTTAGCCATCCTTTTCTAATAAAGAATGTATCATGAGCCCGAAATTTCATTACCTTCTTCTTCCTTTCCACTGCACATTATTTCGTCCGGAGGTACTTGTCCATCATGCAACCGCCTTCAAGATATTTGGGCGTTACACACATCTTGCAATGAACACATTTCTCTGGATCGATATAATACTCATCACCAAATATCGAAATGGCACCAGCGCGACAAATGGATTCGCACTTTAAACATTTGCGGCAAGCATTAAATTTCCTGATCTGATACGCCACCATGCGCTGGAGATCATCGTGATTGGCTACGTTCATTGTTCTGATCTTTACTGCGTAATCATATCCATCCTGATTGAAAGGTTGAATGGACAGAATAGGGACATTTGAGCGATTGTCCAAGATGATCACTTCATGCAGCAACTTCTGGCCGAGTTCCGGGGCTATACGCCCGAACGGAACGAACATGCCAATCAGCATATCATCAACCGGCCTATTCAAGCGGTAAATCTTAGCATGTTCTTCAGCGGTACAATTTGTAAATCTGATTTTTACGTCATTCGCAGCCGCCAACCCATTACCGCCTTGACGAGCTTTCCATTTTCCTGTGTCCACATAAGTTTCAGCATCGGGTTTGCCTATCTTCTTAGCAAACCGAATCAGGAAATCGCGCCATGCCTTAGACTGCTCTGGCATGTAAATCCGCGAAAGCATCTGCGCGCGTTGGTTGTTGTTTGGGCAGCACCAACATCCAACACGATCATATCCCCATCGATAAGCGTCATTGAAATCTACATTTTCTGCTAGTAGATACAGCCATACATCGAGATCACGCCAGAAGAAAATCGGTGAGGCGACTGTTTGCTGTTGGATTTTCACCGATTCGGCGTCATCCTCCACTTGATTGTATTTGCTTCGACTGACAGATTCAGACTTCCTGATGCCATAGAATGTGAGGATCTGTTGGTTCTGATACAAATCATTAATCAGACGAGTGATCGGTCCGGTTTTGAACATTGAACAGCACCAACGCATCATTCTAGCGGGCGGGCCAATGTCCTCACAAACATCAGAAAATACTTGCTCTTCATTACGCAAAACGTGGAATATCGCCTGTGGATGATCGGCACGATATCTCTCAGCATATTCTATTGTTGCCGGGAATTCTAATGTAGTATCTCCAAATACATGGACTAGGCTAGGATTACCAAGCGCCTTTGTAACAACATCGGCGGTTGCGGTTGAATCTTTGCCACCAGAGAAGGAAATCATAATTCTCTCTTCATCAAAACGAGCCGCTACTTCATTAACAAATCTCAGAGCGGTATCCTTCAAATAGTGGAGCCGCGTCTGATTTGCCTTAATAAATAGCTCAATATCCCTGTTGAACTTCTCATAGCTATTGGTTAGGCGATGAGCTTCCAGTTCAGCAGCCAGCCAATCCGCGTCAGCCTCCTGGAAACGTGAAGTCGATATCGGAGTAGATTTCCCATCAATATAGTATCGGTTGTTTTCAGCCCACACCGAGCTGCCCATCAATTCATGCGGCTTCTTTTTGAGAATCAGCTCTACAAGGAGACGTTCCTCGGGGAAAACGGGGCGCAAGTCAGTTGACAGGTATTTCATTTTCCTGCCACAAAGGGGGCAGAAACCTTTGTCTGCTTGATTTACGCTTTGAATTACAGGGACGGAACAAGAAGAACACCAATAGATTTCGATAGGCATATCTTCTTCTGTTTCATGTCCACATTTTGAGCAGATTTTCTCGTTTGTTGCAATTTCACATGTTTTACAAAAGCGATGCAAGTCAGACATTTGCGCACCTCCTTTCCCATTTTAGAAAATTAGTCCTCGGAAGATATGTCAACAATATCATCCAGTTTGCAATTTAGTGCCTTACATATTTTTGATAGCACTTGCGTTGACACGTCTTTCCCTTTTCCCATATTAGCTAAGGAATTCGTTGTGATCCCCGCAACTTTACATAAGTCTGTTCGGTTCATGCCGTGGTCAATCAACAATTTCCAGAGTTTGTTGTAATCCATTATGGAGCCGCCCCTCCTTTATAGTTTGACTTGTAATATATTATATCACCTCTGATGAATAAGTCAAATAATTTTTGAATTATTCAAATCTGCAACCACCCCGGGCTATTTGCAACCACCCTCGCTGCTTTGCAACCACCTGAAATAAATGCAACCATTGTAAAGCGTTAGGTAGCAAGGCGAATGCCTATCGTATGACAACCTGAAACAAAAAAAGAG
>JAUMXT010000112.1 GCA_030529015.1 Bacillota bacterium
GGTTATAGTTATTTACTTTTGTCATATATATATGTTAAACTACCCAAGTTGTATAATGTAATCAATAACTTGGGAGTTTTTTTATGGACAGAAAAAGAATAATCAACTTATTGGTAGGGCCCGCATTGTTTATTATATGCGGATTTTTGTTGCCTGAAGCTGTCTTCGGTACATTCGCTGCGAGAGCTGCGGTAGGTACAGTAGCATGGATGGCTTACTGGTGGATAACAGCCCCTATCGATTATGCGGTAACGGCATTCCTGCCTATCGCCATCAACGCAATCTGTCAGTTGACTGACATGAATGCTATCATTGCAAACTACGCATCAGAAACAATACTTCTGTTGCTGGGAGCATCCATCATCACAGTATCATGGGAAGAAACAGGACTGGACAAGCGTATCGCAGCCAGATTCCTCGGATTCATCGGTGATAATCTGAGATACCAGATCGTGTTCTGGTTCATATTATCAGCGGCGTTATCATCAGTATTACCAAACGCTGTAGTATGCGCTACTATGACACCGATCGCAGTAGCAATGCTTACATACGTAGGAGAAGGAGACATCGCAGAAAGCCGTATTGGCAAGAAACTGCTGCTGACCATAGCATACGCTGCAGGTCTCGGCGGTATAGCGACACCTCTCGGAGGAGCAATGAACCTGGTAACTGTAGACTATCTGCAGCAAATCACAGGAGAAGAATACATCTTCATGCACTGGGTAATCAAGTTCCTGCCAATCGTAATCGTACTGGTATTCGTAAACATCCTGTTTATGCTTCGTGACGTTAAGAAAGATGAAAGCCTTGGCGGATCAAAAGACTACTTCATTCAGGAATACAAGAAGATGCCTGCAATGAGAGTAGAAGAAAAGTGGTCAATGGCGCTTTTCGTAATCGCTACAGTTCTGGCGTTCACAAGACAGTTCTACCAGGATATTCTGCCTGGCCTGAAGCCTGCATATGCATTCATCATCTGCGGCATCCTGACATTCCTCATCGTCAACAAAAACGGCGAAAGAGTTATGGTATGGAAGTCAGCACAGAAGAAGATCATTTGGGAACTCATCTACATCTTCGCCGGCGGTCTTGCTGCAGGAACACTGATCAGTAACACAGGCGCAGCACAGAACATTGGTGACGCAGTTGCCAGAATGGGACTGACAGGCGGACTGGTTACAGTATTCGTAATCATCACAGTAACACTGCTCATGTCAGACGTTACATCCAACACAGCGACAGCTGCAGTAGCGATTCCGATCGTTATTTCCATCATTCAGGGTATCGGCCTCAATCCGATTCCATGGATATACATCGCATCCATCGGTGTAAACTTATCATACATGCTGCCGACATCAATCAGAGCGGTACCTGTAGGATACGGTCTGCCACCTAAGTACATGCTTAAGGAAGGCTGGAAGATGACGATACTTGTAATAGTATCGATGACAATAGTAGCATATCTGCTGCTGAGATTCTGGCCGGCATTCAGCACAGTTTAATAACGAGACAAATAAATAAAGGCTACCTCGCTATGAGGTAGCCTTTTCTGTTTCTAAAAAAATTATACAGGCTTAACTTGATCGACGATACGACTCTGCCATTCGAATATGTGCAGCTTGAGCTCCTTGGAAAGGTGCTCGAGCACAGGTCTGCCGGCGATACAGTTGCCCTTTTCATCAAGGGAAGGACTGAAAATACCGATGCCCATTTCTTTATCGACGGTTGATACGAGACCACCGCCGACCCCACTCTTAGTAGGCACGCCAACATGTACCGCGAACTCTCCGGAGCTGTCGTACATGCCACATGTGAGCATGATAGTTTTGATCATGTGAACAGTTTCCGTCTTGAGAAGACGAGTTCCCGTACTCAGGTCGATGCCGTCGTTAGCCAGCGTCAGTCCCAGGTTGGCAAGGCTGTTGGCCGTTACTGTAAGCGAACACATTTTAGTGTAAAGGTCCAGTGTGTCTTCAACATCGCTCTCGATTATGCCCTTGCTTTCGAGAAGGTATGCGATGGCGCGGTTTCTCGAAATGTTGGCACGCTCTGAATTGAACACAGCCTTATCCAGATCCATCTCAGGATCCTGGCACAGCTTTCTGGCGAAAACGCGCATTTCCGAGAATGTCGTTTTGTTGAGCAGAAGGCTTGTAACAGTCAGTGCACCCGAATTGATCATAGGGTTCTTAGGCTTGTTACTTGTTGTATCCAGGTCGATTAGAGAGTTGAATGCTTCTCCCGAAGGCTCCACATCTACCTTGGCGAAAATCTCTTCAGGACCACAAGCCTCCAGCGCTACCGCCAGCGTTATGATCTTGGAAATACTCTGTATTGTAAAGCGCACATCGGTGTCTCCCATGTTGTAGCGTCGTCCGTCCTTAGTGTAAATACTAAGTCCCAGATGGTTCTTATCCGCCTTGCTCAGCTCAGGAATATATGACGCCACTTCACCGTTAGGAATGGCCTCTTTACCCAGTGCAATCGCTTCTTCAAGTATAGCATTAATCTCTTTACGATCCATAAAAGCACTCCTTTGAAATTTATTTCTATTATGATTTTACCGCATTACAGTGCGAAATGCAAGGGGGCAGGAAAAGCTGTAAAAGAGCCGTAAAATGCTGTATAATATAAAACAAATCAAGGTTTATGAGGAGAAAATAATGACATTCAACATCAAAGAAACCATAAGAAAAAGACGCAGTGTCAGAACATATGACAAGAGAAAAATCGACGCCGATCTGAGAACGGAAATCCTCGATTATGCAGATTCACTAAGCAACCCCTTAGGCCCGAAAGTCACATTCAAGTTGCTCGATAAAGCCGCAGATCCAAAGGGCGACAAGCTGGGAACCTACGGGATAATCAAGGGCGCCGAGCTTTACATAGGGTCGAAGATCCAAAGGGCAGAGCACGCGCCGGAGGCGCTGGGGTACGACTTCGAAAAGCTGGTTCTTTTTCTTACTGCAAAGGGCCTGGGTACTTGCTGGCTGGGCGGTACGTTTAACAGAGGCGCTTTCGCTGAGGCGATGGATGTGAAAGATGACGAGATATTTACCATAATTTCGCCTGTGGGATATATAGCAGGCAAGATGAGTCTGACCGAAAAAATCATGAGAAAAGGCGCAGGCTCTGACAAGCGACTTCCGTGGGATCAGCTGTTTTTTAAGGATGATTTTGATACGGCCTTGACGGCGGAAGATGCGGGCGATTTCGCCGAAGCTCTCGAGATGGTAAGACTGGCGCCGTCAGCAGTCAACAGACAGCCGTGGCGTGTATTGATGAAGGACGGGGCGTGGCATTTCTACCAGGCCGGCATCAAGGAAGACGACGCAGAATCCGTGCAGATGCATAGAATCGATATGGGGATCGCGCTGTGCCATTTTCATATGGCGGCAATTGAGTCAGGACTCGATGGCGAATTCATAAGAAAGGAGCCGGCAGATGTGACGACTCCTCAAAATACAGCTTATATAATTTCTTTTGTGGCTTCCTGAAGCCACTTTTTTATTTCGCCGTCTACGAGCGGACCGATGGTTTCGAAGACTTTGGCGTGGTAAAAGTTGAGCCACGCAAGCTCGTCTTTCGTAAGGTTTTCGGAGACGATGGCGTCCCGTTCAAACGGACAGAAAGTGATCGGCTCGAACCCGTAGAGCCCGGAATCTGTTTCGATGCAAAGCAGCTCGTTTTCGAGGCGAATGCCGTGGCTTCCCTCGATATATACGCCCGGCTCACAGCTGTTGATCATGCCCGGCAGGATCGGGTGGGTGGTGTCTCTGGGACTTATGGACTGCGGTCCTTCGTGGCATCCCAGCAGATGACCGACGCCGTGGCCTGTCCCGTGGTTATAGTTCAGCCCGATTTCAAGCAAAGGTTTTCTGGCAATGGCATCGAGTTCCGCTCCGGTAGTCCCCGGTGTGAACTTCGCAGTGCAAAGCGCAATATGGCTTTTGAGCACGGCTGTATAGTGCAGCTTCATGTCGTCTGTAAGCGGTCCCATGGCGATGGTTCTCGTAATGTCGGTGGTGCCGTCTTCATACTGGCCGCCTGAATCCACCAAATACAGGCCCTCGGACTTGAGGGTTTTGTTAGTATCTTCTGTTGCCGAATAATGGATTATTGCACCGTTACCGGCGTAACCTGATATGGTGTCGAAGCTGAGATCAGTGAAGCCTTCCCGGGATTTGCGAAAATCCTCCAGCTTGTCCGACGCATCTATTTCTGTTAGGCCTTCTCCATTTTGTTTCAGCCAATGGATGAAGCTTACCATTGCGACGCCGTCCTTGATATGAGCGTTTTTTGTTGCCGAGATCTCTGCCTGATTTTTTATGGCTTTCATTTCGAGGACAGGATCTTCTGCCGATATGATTTCCAAATGTTCCGGCAGTGCGTCGATGATGGCATAGCCGGTAGTCGATTTATCGAGGAGCACGGTGCCCGGTGGGAGGGCTTCGATATCGGTCATGAACTGCTCGTACGGCAGATGCTTGCCCGGCGCATGGAGGCCTTCCTTCATGGTATAGAGGAAGTCTTCCCCGGCAGTTATGAGAGCGTACGCGAAAAACACGGGAGTGTGCTTTACATCAGAACCCCTCAGGTTATAGAGCCAAGCTATTTCATCAAGGGCAGTTATGATGTGGAAATCTGCGCCTTTTTCGGCCATGGCAGCGCGAAGACGCGCAAGCTTTGAGTCGGAGCTTTCGCCTGTTACGGAAAGGTCGAGGGGATATATTTCGGACGGATTTATGGCAGGGCGTTCGCGCCAAATTTCGCCGACAAGGTCTGCATCTGTCACCATGGTGAACATGTCTTCGGGGATGTCGGAAGGCGAGCAAAGTCTGCCGTCAAAGGCCAGGATATGGTCTTCTGTCATGATGCTTTCGAGGTACTCGATCATCGTAGGAACATCGGGCTGACCCATTTTCATCAGCTTGATGCCGCTGCCTTTGAGCTGATTTTCGGCCTGAAGAAAGTATCTGCCGTCAGTCCAAAGCAGCGCCTCTTCTGTCGTAACAAGAAGGGTGCCTGCGGAACCGGTGAAGCCGGATATATATTCTCTGCATTTGAAATGGTCGTGGACATATTCCGACCTGTGAAAGTCAGTGGTCGGGATGATATATGCATCGAAGCCATTTTCTTGCATCTTTTGTCTTAACGCGATGAGTTCTTTTCTCATTGTTGTATCCTTTCGCGGGAAAATCACTGTTAAGCAATTATATCATGTAAGGCAGGGAAGTAGTGATGTTTTAGATAAAATAGTTTATTGACAAACGGGAAGCATAGTTTTATAATTAATAACATATTTAATAGGATAAACCGTTGAAGCGGAGATAACGGCAATGATGCCTTTACAGAGAGCCCGTGTTGCTGAGAGTCGGGTGAGAAACAAGTTGTCAAATGGACCGC
>JAUMXT010000113.1 GCA_030529015.1 Bacillota bacterium
AAACCTGCGTGCCAGTGAGGCTGCGCAGGAAGTTCTGATGGAGGCTGTAGCAGATGCCAGTGAAGAAATAGAAAGATTCGGCGGCAACTTCGTTGTGGATGATAAGCTGACCTTTTATGAAGATGGTGTATATATCAGTATATATGACAGTGAGGGCGAGCTCATAGAGGGCAGACTACCGGGAGAAGTTGCACAGATGCTGCCGGTTCTTGACGATAAAGAGATACGAAGCATTAGAGCCGATAGTAATGAAAAATGGTATGTATATGACAGCTTGTTTGAAGTGGACAATCAGTTCGTTTGGGTGCGAGGCATAGCGAAGGATTTTGCGGAGCAAAGCGCATTTTCATTTTTGATGAGGCTGGCGATAATAGCATTCCCGCTGATAGTTATCGTGGCCGCATTTGGCGGATACAGGATAACGCGAAGAGGGTTTAAACCGGTAAGAAATATTATAGATACAGTAGAAGAAATCAAAACGGACGGAGACCTTTCAAGGAGGCTGTATATCGATGACGATCACAAGGAATCGGAAGATGAGATAAATAAACTGGCTGATGTTTTTAATGAGATGTTTGATAAACTTGAAAGAACTTTTGACCAGGAAAAGCAGTTCACATCAGACGTTTCCCATGAATTGAGAACACCGCTTGCAGTGATAATTTCTCAAAGTGACTATGCGATGGAGGATGAAACATATCGTGACAAAGCCCTTGAAACAATAAATCAGGAGGCTCGTCGAATGTCAGCTCTTGTGAATAGATTACTCACTTTATCAAGGAGCGATTCGGGAAGGCTTGTTCTCGAAAAAACGGCAGTCGACTTGAGTGAAATATGCAGCATCGTAGCAGAGCAGCAAGTTTCGGCGGCAGAAGAGAAAAATATAACTATAGAGGCAAACATCGCGAGGGATATCGTTGTGGAAGGCGATGAAGCGATGATCATAAGAGTTTTGTTGAACCTGGTAGACAATGCGGTAAAATACGGCAGGGAAAACGGAAAGCTCAAGATTTCGCTCGAAAAAGAAGGGTCTTATGCTGTGTGCACTGTAGAGGATGACGGCATAGGTATATCGGAAGAAGAAATCCAAAAGATATGGGAGAGGTTTTACAGGGTAGACAGTTCCAGAAGCGAGGAAGGTGCAGGACTTGGCCTTTCTATGGTAGAGGCTCTTGTTAAAGCTCACGGCGGCAAGGTCGATGTCAATAGTGTGCTTGGAGAAGGAAGTGTATTTACAGTAAGTTTTCCGATAAAAGACGATGATCGATAGGAGATACATTTATGAAAAAGTACAAATTACTATTATTAATAATGCTTATGACTTTGACGCTTTCGGTCATGATGTCGTGTGGAAGTTCTGAAGCGGAAGAATCTGTCGATCTGACACCTCCGCAGGAAACAGAAAAAGTTGATGAAATAGAAGGCGAAAGCAATTCTGACATAGGCTATGAAGGGGTAGTAGAAATCGTTCTTGCTAAAGTACCCGGTGCTACAGAAGACGATATCTATGAATTTGAGAAGGAGTTCGACGACGGAAGACTGGAGTATGAAGGAAGCTTATATTACGACGGATATGAATATGAGTTTGAAATAGACGGGGCTACCGGCAATCTTCTTCAATGGGAAATAGATGATTGATAATTTTCTCTAACTTTTACAAAATTAATCCACTTTTAATGTTTTAGTAATTTTCGATTAATATACGAAAGTTATCATTAAGCCATAATAAAGGGAACATAAATGGAGACAATATTAAAAGGAGGATTTAAAAATGGAAGGTAAGAAGGTAAAGAGATCAGTAAAATTAGGGGTGGCCGCAGCAGTAGCTATCGTAGTAGCAGGGGTATCAATATATGCAACTTCAGTCTCAGCAGATGAAAGCATCACTGAGTCAGAAGCAAAACAGATCGCACTTTCGGAAGTGAAGGGTGCGGACATTTCCCACATCACTAAATTCCAAAAGGATAAGGATGATGGAAGAACCGAATATGATGTAGAGATCATTTACGACGGATATGAGTATGACTTCGAAATATCAGCCAAGGATGGAAAAATATTTGACAGAAGTAAAGAAAAGGCAGATGCCAAAGATCTGGCAGAAGCAGAAGCAAAAGCCCCTGTTGCAAATGAAAGCAATAGCGGCGAGAGCAAGACAGTTGTAGTGGATCAGTCAAGTTCATCATCAAGCGATTATTCAAACAGTGGCAGCTCTTCTGAAATAAGCCTTGAAGAGGCTAAGTCAATAGCATTATCACAGGTGTCCGGAGCATCAAAGGGCAATATTACTAAAGCTGAGAAGGATTACGATGACGGACGTGCAGAATATGAAATTGAGATAGAATATAACGGATACGAGTATGAGTTTGAGATTTCAGCTTCATCAGGAAATATCCTCAGCAAGGATGTTGACAGAATAGATGATGATGACTGGGATGACAGATACGACGATTAGCATTGAGAAAATTGGTATAGATCGAGTATTTGAACAGAGGATATGAATTTTCATATCCTCTGTATTACATTTGTGAGACGCCTGGATAGGTAGTTGATAGTTTGTTGATATTTCCAGAACCTTTTGCTATTCTAATCATAGAAGATGTGTTGTAAAAAATTTTATGTAGGTGGTATGATGAAAAAGTTAGTTGGTTTGTTGATTGTGGTGACATTGCTGCTGACTATATTAGCAGGCTGCGGTAACAACAGAACAGCCGGTAAGAGTGATGTTGAATTCCTAACTGAACAAGGTGAATGGTATTACTTTGATCCCCTCACTCTAGAAAATGAAAAAATGTCCTTTAAAGATGATTTTAGTTTTTATTGGGGTTGTGAGTGCGGAGAGCCTGTAGGCAACTCTGATTTATATGAGTTGTATGATTATGATAAAGACAGTAATGAATTAAGATTATATAACGAATATGATAAATCTGAGATGATGGTAAAAGTCGTCGACTATAGCGATTATCATCTAATGTTAGAGTTGGACGGAAAAATTAAAGATTTTACTCCTTATAGCAATTATTTTGATTTTAAGGATGATGATAATCTCTTAATAGAAGGTTATAACAGCTATGCATTCACAAAAGAGGTGACAGGGGATTGTTTAGTTGTAGGACCATCTGATTATGACGGTGATATAGAATACAAATCAGAAGATTTCGATACATATAGCATGAGTGACGATATAGAGTTTTATAATTATTTTTATAAAAGTGAAAATGATAATATAGATGTTGTATATGAAAAGATGAGTATAGCTGATGGATTGGAGGCGTTTGAAAGTTCATATGCATTTATCTGGTTTAATAAGGATATGGAAATATCTAAAGTAATGTATCATGGCTCTTTAATAATACATTAAGCTGTTTGTTTTAATGCGTGCTATGGTAAAATCATATAGAAGGAGACCGAACATGAACAGATTACAGAAACTGCAAAGCGCACTGCTAAAAGAAATCGATAAATATGAGAAACTGATACCTGATCGTGATCAGCCGGGAGACTGGGAACGTATACATATTTCCAGCTGTGCTAAGCTGGGATACCTCATGGCAGAAAAAAGAGGTGTTGACCCTATACTCGCAGCTTGCGCATGTGCATGTCACGACTACGGAAGGATTGTAACAGGCAAGCAGGCAGGACATGCAGAGGCAGGAGCTGAGCCGATAAAAGCTTTTCTTAGAGAAACAGAGCTCTTTACAGAAGAAGAGATCGGACAAATATCGCTGGCAGTGAAAAACCACAGCAGCAAGGCTGAAGTGGGCAGTCCGCTTGAAGAAATCGTTAAAGACGCAGACGTTTTGGATTTTCATCAATACGGATATGAAATGCCACGAAAAGAGCAGCAGGATAGACTTGAAAGGCTGCTTAAAACAATATAGAATATAGATGATTACACTTAGGAAGGAAATACGATGAAAAACAATAACGAAACAAAGCGTAAGAACTCAGGATTAGTGAAATTATTATATTTGTTAGGCGGTGTGCTGACTGCATTTTTCGTATACATGCTGATAGTAAATATACTTTATATCAGTAATTATGCAGCGTCATATGCAATGCCGTTTTCAGATATTTGGTTAGAAGGAGTGCAGTATGTGATAACGGGATCGATAAATTATCTCGTATATGCTGTGCTGTTATTTAGTGCAGGCAAGATATTAAGTTTGTTATCTGCAGAAGAGGAGCCTGCTGAAGAGCCTGCTGCGGAAGAACCTGCAGATGAGGAGCCGGCTAAGGAAGAGGAGCCGGGCTTTGAAGCTGATAAGGTCATAGGCAAACTGCCTGAGAAGAAGGGCGCATCTGCAAATCTCGTGAAGGAAGCGAAGGAAAAAGCGGAAGCAGAAAAAACAGACGAACCGGTTGTCAAGAATTACAAGAAACTGCAGAACGGCAGTGACATAAGAGGGATAGCTCTTACAGGCGTTCCGGGAGAACTTCCGAACCTTACTGTAGATGAAGCAAGAGACATAGCAAGAGGATTCCTTGTTTGGCTTTGCAGAAAAACAGGCAAGGATGTTAAAGACCTTAAAATAGCTATCGGCAGAGATCCGAGAGTATCAGGCAAGAGACTCCTTGACGGGCTTATGGAGGGCTTCGGTCCTTATGCTGTTACGGCTTATGATTGCGGACTTGCGTCAACACCTGCAATGTTCATGGCTACATTATTCACGGAATTCAAGTGTGACGGCGGCATAATGATAACTGCCAGCCACCTTCCGTATAATAGAAACGGATTTAAGTTCTTCACAGAAGATGGTGGTCTTGATAAAGCAGATATCAAAGAAATATTAGCGCTGGCAGAAGATGATGAAGCAGGCAAGGATGTAATAGGCGAGCCTACTAACCTCGACGGATATACTCACAGACTGGGACAGAGAATCTTCGCTGCAGAGTCTGCAGACCTCATGTCCCTTTACTGCGAACATCTGAGAAAGCTGATAATAGACGGAGTAGAGGACGGTGACAAGCCTCTCGAAGGAATGAAGATAGTAGTTGACGCCGGAAACGGAAGCGGCGGCTTCTTTGCAAGAGATGTGCTTGCGCCTCTCGGAGCAGACGTAGGAAACAGCCAGTATCTTGATCCGGACGGAACATTCCCTAATCATCCGCCAAACCCTGAAAACAAGGATGCTATGCATTCTGTTTCAATGAAGACTCTGTCAAGCGGAGCTGATTTCGGATTGATTTTCGATACAGACGTTGACAGATCTGCAGCAGTAGACGGACGAGGAAGAGAAATCGCCAGAAACGGTATCGTGGCTATGG
>JAUMXT010000114.1 GCA_030529015.1 Bacillota bacterium
GTTGCCCTCGCCCGCATTCACCTCTCTGATGAGCTCTGAGACCTTTGGTGTGATATGAAGCGTCTTATTCATCTCCTCTGCCGTCTGCGCGGCACGGGCCAAATCTGAGCAGTACATGACGTATCCGTCGTCACATCCTTCAGTCAAGAGCCATTTACCGATCTCAAAAGCCTGCTGTCTTCCTTTTTCTGTCAGGGACCAGTTACCCCAGGCACCTGCATGCATGTTAAGGTGGTGCTCCGATTCGGTATGCTGGACTGTGATTATTGTTTTACTCATGATTACACCTCTTCAAATTCACTATTATCCTGCAATATTATTAACCGCGACTATAGCCAACGGCAAGTACATAAATACCAGGTTAAGCCTTTGCCAAAGACCTTCGTTGTTTATGGCCGTCTTCTTAAATTCCGGTTTGTCCGACATTACGAACAGCGCGAAAAACACCAGCCGTAAGTATTGAGCCAATCCATAATCAAGCACTCGCCAAGGTCATTTGACCACGATCAGCAAGTCACCTTCCTCAAGTTCATCAGGCACATGACCTTGCTCTCTTTCCGCATCATCAAGGTCTTCTAACAGGTGGTATTTGATACTTATCTCCTTGTAGCTTGTAGAATCACTGTCAAACTTGTAGCGCCTCGCATAGACAAAACTGTCATCATCACCCGGCTCATAATAGCAGGGATGGACCTTAATGGTCAGATTATATTTGGAGGTTAAGCCGAGATTTTGGAGGCCATTAAGGAAGTGATCGATATCACTTATCTGATCATCGTCAGCTTCAGAAGAAACATATATCCACACCTCAAACGTGCCATCCTGAACACATCTGTAATCTTCGTTGATATCTTCCACGTCAAAATCGTAATCTTCCAAAAGTTCGCTGACGTCCCTGTACCATTCTCCTTTAATTCCGGAATTGCCTGACGCTGAGTTCAGGCCCAATTTCGGCATTAGTAAACTGGCAATTATTGCCGCTATAAAAAGTACGCCTATACAGATAAAGTTGATCACAGCCCATTTGCTTTTGCGGTTGATCACTTTCGCAACGATCGCCGGGGCCAGGCTGCCGAGCATGCAACATAAGAAGAGCTTTGTCATGGGGACAATGCTTGCACCCACACTCAGTTCAACGGTGTATTCGGAATTTATGCTTATCCAGAATATGACGAGCCACATCACGCAAGTTCCGAACAGCACCATCGTCGACAGTGCACAAAGTATTAAAGATGATATGCGCCTGGGCTGGGTCACTTCAGTCCGTACTTCTCCCGGATCGACTATATACTCATGGTAATAATGTGTATACGGATTCTCGGGTGCGTTCTGGTAATCCTGGAAATTACTGTTGTTCTGCTCCATCCTGCCTGTCCTCTATTTCTTAATCCACAACAATTATACCAATGACTGCCTATGTCTTTAAGTACATGTGTTTGCTAAAATAAGGTCATAATGGAACAGAGGATAGCAAAATGTCAGAAAACAAGCGATTAATAGGCAGTGTTAACGTTACGAGCACAGAGATCAAGTGTCCCGGATGCGGAGCTTCCATCGGCATAAGATTCAACCCTTCCAGCACGACTTTAACCTGTCCGTTCTGCGGTTTATCATCATATCTGCCCACGCCTCAAAACGGTGCAGTCGCCGAAGAACTCGATTTCAACGCGGCAATGCAGCGCGCCAGTGTGGACTGGGGCCACTATAAGAAACTGATCATATGCTCTAACTGCGGAGGTCAGACGGTTTACGATACCGAACAGGTCACAGGCGCCTGCCCTTTCTGCGGTTCAACAAGCGTTGCACCTGCCGCTGAGACTGAGCAGATCATGGTGCCCAACGCCGTCATTCCTTTCTCATTCACACCTGAACAGACTCAGGAATATTTCATCAGCTTTCTGAAGAGAAAGAGGATGCTTAACAAAAAAGCATTAAAGTGCAAGCTGGAAAAAGTAGTCGGCATTTATCTTCCGTTCTGGACTTTCGATGCTTATACCGCTTCATCTTACTATGCATACAAAGACAACGGCTTTTACGCCCCCGCTGATCATGTCAGCGATGTCTGGTATCAATATATTGATGATGTCGTCGTTTTCGCTTCGGACAGGCTCCGTCATCCGTTCATCTCAAAAGTTCAGAATTATGACTTCGAGAAAGCGGTCCCTTATTCGCCTAAATATCTCGCAGGCATCCCTGCCGAGCGATATACACTTGGATTGAACGACGGCTGGGAGCGCGCGAAAAAACTGATAACCGAGAAACTGAAAAAAGACGTTCACCGTTATAACCGTCATCTCAGAGTCGAAAAGATCGCCACGAACTACTACGGCGTCAAGTTCAGATGTCTTATGGCGCCCATGTATCTTGCCACATACAGATTCGGCAAAAAGACTCTTCAGGTAGCCATTAACGGACAAACCGGCGAGACATTCTGTGAAGCACCTACAAAGATCGGCAGGATTATATTGCTAGGATTATTGGGATTCCTTTTAGTCTGTGCACTCGAAGTCGTTATCCGGTGGTTGCACATATAGCGCCGGACTGATCAGCGAGTCTATTCCTTCTTTTTCATCATCAGGGAAAAACACAGTATTGCTATTAGTATCAGCGGGATATTCTCAAATTCGCCGTCATCCAATTCGCACGCTTTTTTGAATTCCGTTTCCGATAAGCTTACTTCCTGATATTTGTTCGTTGTTTGTCCTTTATGTATTCACTCTTCTTACCAGTCTATATTACATTCTAATAAACTGTTTATCCGCATCATATTCATCACTGACAAAACGCTCAACCGTCATGTGGAGATCGTATTTCTCGCGTAATAGAGCAAGCTGCTTCATCATAGGTGATGCATGATGCTCATCTATAGCGGCCTGATCCGTCCATGAGTCTATGAGCAGAACTGTCTCCGAATCATCAAGCGGAACAAAATACTGATATCTGAGATTGCCTTTTTCAGCACGTATCGCATCCGCTATCCCGGACTTTTCCATCTCTTCGGCAAATGCTCTTGCACTGCCGTTCTTGCCTTTGTAATAAAGATTTACCGTTATCATATCCCATCATCCTTCCGGTTTTATATCCTAACCAAGCTTACCATAATCGTCTTCGCTTACCGCCTCCAGCCATTCCGCAGAAGTATCTTCACCCGATACTTCGATCGCAAGGTGTGAGAACCATGAATCCGGTGCCGCTCCATGCCAATGTTTGGTATTTGCCGGAATATTGATCACGGTTCCGGGAGTAAGTTCTACCGCATCCTTCCCCCATTCCTGATAATACCCTCTTCCGCCGACACAGATCAGCATCTGGCCGCCACCACTTTTAGCATGGTGTATATGCCAGTTATTACGGCATCCCGGCTCAAAAGTGACATTGAATACCGGCACCTGTTCCGTAGAAACCGGTGACAGATAGCTCTGCCCAACAAAGTACTTAGCATAAGCATCATTAGGAGCCCCGATCGGAAAGAATATCGTATTCTGATACCTGTCCTTTTCCGTCAATCCTTCGCTCTCCTCACCGTATACTTCTTTTGCCAGATTAAATACCGCCCAGGCCTTCGGCCATCCGGCGTAGAATGCGACATGGGTTATGATCGCAGCCATTTCTTTCTGCGATACACCATGATTTTTTGCATTCATGATGTGATACTTTAGAGAGCTGTCTGTAATACCCTGGGACATCAGGGCAACAACCGTAATGATGCTTCTGGTCTTCACATCAATATCACTGTTGTTCCAGTTTTCTCCAAAGAGTATGTCATCATTAAAATGCGCAAACTCCGGAGCAAACTCTCCCAGCTGATCTCTTCCTGCCGTCTGTATGATCTTTTTACTCATTATACCTGCCTCCTTTTGCCTCCTGTCTATTGCTACTCTTGTAAATGTCGCATCCGGCAAAGGTATCTGCCTTGCTCCCGGATTCTTAAACGACCATAGCGGACAATTTGCGTGGATCCCTTTTGACTTCAGGGAATGTTTTCACTGCGTCCTATGCACCCACAAGACGGATAGTCGTGAGAGCCTTGCCTCATTTATCAAGACACTTCAAAAGCTATACAAAGATGCCGTGGCTTTTCCGCTTTAACTGTTGATAAACCGGACTATCCAAACAACTTTATAATATCCCTCTCCCCATATAATTTCGAGGGCAATACCGTGCATCGGTCCCAAAACAGTTCTTCACATATCCTAAGCTCAAGATCCTGTCTGTGAATCCAGTGTCTGACCAAGCCTTCTTCGCCTTTAAGGCCGCATCTTACTGCATGGGGACTGTTGTTAAAATAGTCACAGAGCATCGAAAACCAGACTTCATTGCCTTTATCATCGACCCGGGTCTGCCGTGCTGTCTCAAGATTCCTTCTGATATCATCCGGCTGCGCCTTAAGATAAGCAATATGGATCTGCTTATCACCTATAGCTTTCTTAATGTCTCTGTAAAAATCTATGATGTCTTCATCCGGCATATCCCGGAACAGTATCATGTCCTCCACGATATTTTGGAATAGAGCGCATTCTGTAATCAGAGGTGCCCCGTCCCATCTGCCGTAGCGCTTTAAGACAATGTCTTTGAACCGCTCAAAGGATATCCGGTTGTTATATATCTCGTATTTTTCCATTGCCTGGTAAAAGTTCCGGTCATCAGTCCGGATCTTTGTATAACAGACAACCGCATGATCATCTTCAAAATGGGTTTTCGCTTCTATCTCCGGCCTCAGGGAAGTATGCTTTTCCAAAGCGGCCCGATAGTCTTCCATGCCCATATATGCGCACCATGCCAGTTCTACCGGAGAATAGTCTCCTTCTTCAAAAACTTTATGGTCCGGACATTTCTCCGATAATAGCTTTACAAGAGTACTTTTACCGCTTCCCTGTATACCTTCAACGAAATATGTCATCTTCATATTACCTGCCGCTTTCCCAGATCCTTTTCCCCAAAACCTATTTCCGTATTCTCTTAATCACTTTTCCTGATGATTATTTTGACTCCAAAGGTTTTGTTTTCTGTTTTCGCGGGCTATCACTTATTGTTTTCGAGAAAGGGATACTCTTTTTCTGCTTTAGCATTTGATCGAATACTACGTGTTCTCTTTTCTTTTTCCCCATAATCAAAATCGCTTCCTTCAAACACTATTCTTTAATCGGGAGAAAGCCGTTGCATGTT
>JAUMXT010000115.1 GCA_030529015.1 Bacillota bacterium
GGCTCATGTGTATCGCGCCTTATGCAGACGATCCTGAAGATATCAAGGTGTATTTTGAAGATGTGAAAAGACAGTACGATGAATTCGGCAAGATCGACCATCCAAGACTGGATTTCAAATATTTATCTATGGGAATGTCACACGACTTTCCTGTGGCAATAGAAGCAGGCTCAAATCTTGTAAGAGTCGGCAGTGCTATTTTCGGAGAAAGAAATTACAATAAGTAGGAGGTAACCATGGGAGTTTTTACAAAATTTAAGGATTTAATGGGATTTGAAGAGTACGACGATGAGGAAATCGAAGTGGAAGAAACTTATAATAAACAGGGAAGCTATTATGACCGCAAGCCTGTAGAACCACGTCAGCCTATAGCACCTCCTGCGAAGTTTGATAACAACAACGTAGTTCCTATGCAGAACAGAACTGTAAAGGCGCTGACAAATGCTTTTAAGCTGGTTGTGATCGAGCCTAAGGGATTTGATGAATGCTCCAAGCTGGTAGATAGCCTCAAGAGCAGAAAGCCTATCATCGTTAATCTGGAAAAGCTTGATTCAGATACTGCCAGAAAGATTTTTGACTTCCTGGGCGGAGCTACTTATGCGCTTAACGGAAACGTACAGAAGGTTGCAAATAACATCTTCGTTTTTGCTCCTGAAAACGTAGCTATATTCTCAGACGGCGATAACAAGCCTTACAGCTTCGGTGCAGACGCAGACGAAAATCCGTGGAAGTAGGAGGAATATAAACGATGATCAGACCAATCGACATACAGGAAAAGGAATTCACAAGAGGAGTTCGCGGATACAAGGAAGAAGAAGTTAACGAATTTCTCGATGAAATAACGATCGATCTCGAAAGACTGCTTGATGAGCTTCGTGCTACCAAGGAAGAAAACAGTAGATTGGTTATGGAACTTGAAAGACACAGAGGAACTCAGGGAACAGTGCTTGAAACTCTGGAAGCTGCCAAGACTCTTATGGCAGACATTTCTTCAAGTGCCGAAAAGAGAGCAGATATACTGCTCAAAAATGCAGAGCTGGATGCACAGCTGATGACTAAGGAAGCCAAGGAAATGGCTGACAGAATCACTGAAGAAAGTGCAGCTCTCAAGAACAGATTCATCAACTTCAGAAGCAGATATAAGCAGCTTCTGGAATCAGAGCTTCAGAGATTCGAATCTCTCAGCGGAGAGATGTTCCCTGAGCTTGGCGTAGATGATTTCGACGATCTGCCGGGTGCGGAAATTGACTTCAAGTCTGACATGCGCGCGACACATCATAATACGGTAAGAAACGTTAGAAGCGTTAAATTGTAAGGAGGCGGGGCGATTACGCCCCATTTTCGTATGGTATACTATTTGATAGCAGCCGCTGTCATAATATTTGACAGAATAATAAAAAATGCAGTCGTCTCCAACATGCAGCCGTGGGAAACAATCCCTGTAATTGAGGATGTGTTTCATTTCACTTATGTACAGAACAGAGGTGCAGCCTTCAGCATGTGGCAGGAGCAATGGATAATCCTCATTGCTTTACCGCTTGCAGTTATCGCAGCAGGCCTTGTGATAATGTATCTTAAGAGGAAAACATGGGATAAGCTGATGCTTGTTTCGATAGCATTTATATGCGGTGGGGGACTTGGAAATCTCATTGACAGAATATCATTGGGATATGTAGTCGACCTCTTCGACTTCAGGGTGTTCCCAGTGTTCAATATAGCCGACATATTTATTTGTGTGGGTTGCGGACTCATGGTACTGGATGTTTTGTTTTTTGAAAGGAAGAACAGCGGCAATGAGTGATATGCAGCAGAAGATAGAAATATTAATAAACAATGAAATGAACGGAACCAGACTTGATCTGGTTCTTTCTGCCGCTTTAGAGGACTTTTCACGAAGCTTCATACAAAAGCTCTTTGAAGGCGGAAGAATAGAAGTGGACGGTAAGCCGTGTTTTGAGAAGAAGCAGAAAGCAGTATCGGGAAGTCTTGTATCAATAGATGTACCTGCTCCGGAAAAGCTTGAAGTGGAGGCTGAGGATATCCCTCTGGAAATAGTGTATGAGGACAGCGATGTTCTCGTTGTAAATAAACCTGCAGGTATGGTAGTACATCCTGCGCCGGGAAATTATTCGGGCACTTTAGTCAATGCACTCATGCATCATTGCGGCGACGACCTTTCGTCCATAAACGGTGTTATTCGTCCCGGAATCGTCCATAGAATAGATAAGGATACAAGCGGACTTTTAATGATCGCCAAAAACGACAAGGCTCATAATTCCCTGTCACAGCAGCTTTCGGAACACTCCATTACGAGACGTTACAGAGCCATAGTTTACAGCAATATCAAGGAAGAAGAGGGCACGATAGATAAGCCGATAGGACGTGATCCTAAAAACAGGCTGCGAAATGCCGTGACAGATCTAAATTCCAGAAACGCGGTGACTCATTATAAGGTTCTTGAGCGTTTCGGCAGATTCACACTGATCGAGGCGCAGCTTGAAACAGGAAGGACGCATCAGATCAGAGTTCATATGGCATATATGAAACATCCGCTGCTGGGAGACGAACTTTATGGTCCTGCAAAGAGCAAGTCGGCATCCGGCTTGGGCGCAAAGCGCCAGATGCTGCACGCAGGCATATTAGGTTTCGTCCATCCGTCTACGGGAGAGTATATGGAGTTCGAAAGCCCGCTTCCTGAAGATTTTAAAAAGGTTTTGGAGAAATTAAGATGAGCAAGATCACATTCAAGCCGGGAACTATGTTGAATCCCGTGCCGGCAGTCATGGTTTCATGTGGTGACGGCGATATTAAAAATATAATAACTATAGCGTGGACCGGTATAATCAACACGGACCCACCTATGACATATGTGTCGGTAAGAAAAGAACGATATTCACACGATATAATAAAAAGAACCGGAGAATTCGTAATTAATCTTACAACCGAGGATCTGGCATTCGCTACAGATTACTGTGGGGTAAGATCGGGACGTGATGTAGACAAATTCAAGGAGCAGAAGCTGACTCCGCAGGAAAGTAAGGTAGTCAAATGTCCGTCAATAGCAGAATCTCCTGTCAATATCGAATGCAAGGTAGTTGAAGTTAAAGAATTGGGCTCTCACGATATGTTCATGGCGGAAATCGTAAATGTTTCTGTTGACGAAAAGCTCATGGATGAGAACGGCAGACTCTGTCTCGATGAAGCCGGGCTCATAGCTTATAATCATGGACATTATTTTGCCCTTAAGAGAAATGAGATAGGCAGGTTCGGATATTCGGTTATGAAACCGAAAACGAGAAAACGCCTTAACGCTCAGCGCAGTCGCGGGTCTAATAAACGCCACAACTCCAACAGCAAAACCCGGCGAAAAAAATGATGGATCAGAAATGATCCCCGGCTCGCACTTCAGTGTCAATCTGACTAGTGGCCTTCAGAAGTTTGACACAATTCTCGCAGATATGACCGGCTTTAAATGCATAAATACCACCGTATGAGCAGCCGCATATAGTGCACGATCTCTTCATAGTGCGTTCTCCTTTCTTACATAGTGAATAGTTCATAATTTTCACCGGATAATGCTAAGTGGAGTTGTGTAATATGAAGTATAGAAGTGTCGTATCGATAATTAAAAGTATTTTTTATGAAACGGTAATTTAAAAGTGACGTGATGTAATTTTTCAGAACCAATTGATTTAATGCAGAGGTATTATCGGAAGAGGTGAACGAAATGTATGAAAGATTTGAATTGAGAAAACTGGCAAAAGGAATTATCAGAGGCTATTCATGGCATGTGGAAAATCCCGACAAGGTCATCTGTATCATTCACGGTATCGGTGAATACGGTGGCAGATTCAACAGAGTGGCAGAAGAATTCAGAAAAGAAAACTTCGCAGTTTTAGCCATCGACCTGAGGGGACACGGCGACTCCATCGGCAAGAAAGGACACTGTGCTCCGAGAAAGGAAGTTCTCGAGGATATCAGTGCACTGATCCTTTACGCACAGGAAAACTATCCGGGTAAAGAAATCGTTCTTTACGGTCACAGCATGGGAGGCAATATCACTCTCGATTACAGAGCTAGAGGCGGATTCAACGATGTTCCGTGCGGCTACATTATTTCGGCTCCATGGATCAGACTCGTAAGGCCAATCCCGCCGGCCCTGCTCACATTCGTAAAGAGCCTCGCCAAGATAACACCTGAATTCACTATCAGCTCATCAGTAGATGAAGCCATCCTCGGAAATCCGCTGTCAGTGAAACCATACAACGACAACCCTATGGTACATAACAGGATTTCAGTTCGCTGCGCAGTAGACGGCTTCGAGATCGGCCTCGGCCTTGAAAACGGAACTCACGAAGATAACGGCAAAGCTGCCAAGATCCCGACTATCCTGATGCACGGCGATGCTGACAAGATCTGCAGCGTCGAAGGCAGCAGAAACATCGCCAAGAGACTTGAAGAAAAAGGCGATGCATTCGAATACGTTGAACTACCGGGCCTGTATCACGAGATCCATAATGGTAATGCTGAAAGCACAGGCGATGAAGTTATCGCGAAGATGGTAGAGTGGGTTAAGGCCTTATAAACATAGTATAATTTAAAAGTGCACATAGTCGACACTGTCTGCTTCTCATAATGCAGCCTTTGCCGACTATGTGCATTTTTTAATATAAAAAACGTATGCAGAAACGAAAATGCCTTGCGACGAGCAGATGTGCTTTGAGAATTGACTCGAGCAATAAGATTTGCTCAATGCCGAGAATTGTCTGAACGTAGCAGACGCGAGTTTTCTCGGCATTCAAATCTTAGCGAGAAATTCTACAAAGCACCTGCAAGAAGCACCAGCATTGGAGTTTTTGCATACGCTTTTATAATAAATGCATTTGTTGACAATGGGTGGTTTATGGCAGCTTTGGCGTCACATACAACGTCCTATTATGATAGAAGATAACCATGCCTGGCTTAGCGCCTGACGGTTTCTTCACATGGCGGACTTTGGTATAGTCTACAGGCACGTTTTCTGAATCTGCACCTTTGCTGTGAAAGGCTGCGATGGCTGCTGTTTCGAAGAGATCTTCTTCAGTAGGTTCGGTGCCTTCAAGGAAGAGTATGGCGTGGGAACCCGGGATGTCCTTAGTATGGAACCACATGTCCGT
>JAUMXT010000116.1 GCA_030529015.1 Bacillota bacterium
CCTTCTCCGAATCCCATGTGCTTCTGTTCTGCAAAGTCAAATCCGCAGTGGTCTGAACTTATAGCATTGAGCCAGCTTCTGTCTACAGCTTCCCAAAGAGCTTCTCTATGTTCTTCTGTTCTCAGTGCAGGAGAGCATACGTATTTAGCGCCTTCGAAGTTCGGTTTAGCAAGGTCTTCTGTATCAAGTACCAAGTAATGAGAGCATGTTTCTCCGAAAACTCTCTGGCCACGGCCGTAAGCCTGCTTGATTTCTTCGAGCGCCTCTTTGCATGAAACGTGTACTACGTACAGCGGAGCATCAGCCATTTCGGCGAGATAAATAGCTCTTCTGGTAGCTTCTGCTTCTACTACAGGAGGTCTGCTTACTGCGTGGTAATAAGGATCTGTTTTGCCTTCAGCGATGAGCTGCTTAGTCTTAACATCTATCATATCGGCGTTTTCTGCATGAACCATGATAGTAACGCCTGCTTCTTTGCCTTTATAAAGGGCCTTCAGGATAGCATCGTCGTCAGCATGGAAGAACATTCCCTTGTATGCCATGAAAAGCTTCATAGTAGGATATCCTGCTTCAGCCAGCTTAGGGATTTCTTCGATGACTTCATCGCGAGGGTCTGTCATAACACTGTGGAAGGAATAGTCAACCATGGCGATACCGTCTGCATCGGTCTTGCGGTAATCTTCGATGGTTTCAACGAGACCCTTGCCTTCTTCCTGGTTTACGAACTCAACAAGAGTAGTAGTGCCGCCTACAGCCGCAGCATTTGAAGTTTCAAAGCCTCTAACCTTGCTGCCTTTATAGGTAAAACTGAAATGCACGTGCTGATCTACGCCGCCCGGAAGGATGTATTTGCCTTCTGCGTCTATGATTTCGTCGCCGTCTGCGGCGTGCAGGTTTTCGCCGATAGCAACGATGCTTTCGCCATCAACGTAAACGTCTGCCTTGAATTCATTATCAGCTGTAACTACGATTCCGTTCTTGATCAATACTGCCATGATGTACCTCCTTTATATGTTGTTTTAAAGTAATGGTGCGCGTTTTATTATATCGTCTCTTCCCGGGCCGTTTGAAACATAGGTTATCGGGAAGCCAATTAACTTTTCTACCTCATTAACATAATTCTGAGCTTCTACAGGAAGTTTATCAAATTCCTTGATTCCTGTAATATCACACTTCCAGCCCGGTAATTTTTTAAGAACAGGCTTGGCTTTTTCCAGTTTTGAAGTGCATGGGAAGCGGTCGGTAATCTCTCCATCAATTTCATAACCTACGCAAACAGGAATTTCATCCAGATAGCCAAGCGGGTCAAGAACTGTGAAGGCCACTTCGGTAGTGCCCTGGATCATGCAGCCATATTTAGTTGCAACTGCGTCAAACCAGCCAACTCGTCTCGGTCTACCTGTAGTTGCTCCATATTCGCCTCCGTCACCGCCGCGTTTTCTAAGTTCCTCAGCCTCATGTTCGTCAAGTATTTCGCTGACAAACGCTCCGCCGCCGACTGCACTTGAATAAGCCTTAACAACAGTCATGATTTCTTTGATCTCATAAGCAGGAACACCTGCACCGATGGCTCCGTAAGATGCCAGTGTCGATGATGATGTTACCATAGGATAAATGCCATGATCCGGATCTTTCAAAGCGCCCAGCTGCCCTTCCAGCAGAATGGTTTTACCTTCTTTTAAGGCATCGTCGAGGTATAAGGAAATGTCGCAAACATAAGGTTCGATCATTTCTCTATATTCTTTAAGCGTTGCGAAAACTTCGTTAGGGTTAAGCTCAGGCTTGTTGTAGAGGTGTTTCAGCAAGATGTTCTTCTGGAGAACGACACGCTCTACCTTTTCAAGAAGGTCTTCATCGCTCATGAAAAGCTCCTGTACCTGGAAGCCTATTTTGGAATATTTATCTGAATAGAACGGAGCTATTCCTGATTTTGTAGAGCCAAAGGCCTTGCCGCCGAGACGCTCCTCTTCGTACTGGTCAAAGAGGATGTGATAAGGCATCAGTATTTGAGCCCTGTCAGAGACCAAAATATTAGGAGTAGGAACTCCGCCTTCTTCAAGTTCTTTGAGTTCTCGTAACATATAAGGAATGTTAAGAGCCACACCATTACCCAGAATACTTGTTGTGTGATCGTAAAACACACCTGACGGAAGCATATGAAGAGCGAATTTACCATAGTTGTTTTTTATGGTATGCCCTGCATTGCTGCCTCCCTGGAAACGTACAATTATGTCGGCGTCTTTAGAAAGCATATCGGTTATTTTACCTTTGCCCTCGTCACCCCAATTGGCGCCTACTATTGCTTTTATCATAATTTCATATTACCTTTCTAAAATCATACAGTAATGTCTGCGTTTAAGCCTAAGACATCTTTGTTTTCTTCAAGCAGTGGATTCACATAAGTTTTAAGAAACTCTTCGGTCTGTTCTTTAGCACAGCCTATAAAATTCTCCGGCTTCATGATTGTCTGTAACTGCTCGATATCCATATTAAATGTTGGGTCCGCGGCAATTCTTTCGAGAAGATCGTTATCTGCACCGTCTTCTTTAACGCGCTTGCCCGCTGCCATCGAATGCTGTCTGATGCTTTCGTGGAGCGCTTGTCTGTCGCCGCCTGCCTTGACTGCATCCATCATGATGTTTTCGGTTGCCATGAAAGGCAACTCTGAGCGAAGTCTCGCTTCGATAACTTTAGGATATACAACCATGCCTGACGTGATATTAATGTAAAGCTCCAGTATTCCGTCTGTTGCAAGGAAGCTTTCTGAAATACTGAGTCTCTTATTTGCGGAGTCGTCCAGAGTTCTTTCGAACCATTGTGTGGAAGCGGTTATTGCCGGGTTCATGCTTCCTGCCATAACGAAGTTGGCAAGAGCAGCAATACGTTCCGAACGCATAGGGTTTCTCTTATACGCCATTGCAGAGGACCCGATTTGATTTTTTTCAAATGGTTCTTCAATTTCCTTAAGGTGCTGAAGAAGCCTCATGTCATTACTGAACTTGTGTGCACTTTGCGCGATAGAAGAGAGAACGCTTAGTATTCTGGCATCAACTTTTCTGGAATAAGTTTGTCCTGTTACAGGATAGCATCCATCAAAGCCCATTTTTTCGGCAATCAGTTCGTCGATTTTACGAACCTTTTCGATGTCTCCGTCGAACAGTTCAAGGAAGCTGGCTTGTGTGCCGGTCGTACCCTTGGAGCCAAGAAGCTTCATGCCGTCGAGCACGTGATCCAAATCTTCAAGGTCCATCAGGAGATCGTGAATCCAAAGGGTGGCTCTCTTACCGACAGTTGTCGGCTGTGCCGGCTGGAAATGAGTAAAGCCCAGCGTAGGTAAATCCTTGTATTTATCTGCAAAGTCCGCAAGGTTTGCAATTACGTTTATAAGTTTTTTTCTGATGAGAGTAAGGGCAGAATGCATTACGATCAAATCAGTATTATCACCAACGTAACATGATGTCGCACCAAGATGTATTATTCCCTTAGCGTTAGGGCACTGAAGTCCGTATGCATATACATGTGACATAACGTCATGACGAACTTCCTTTTCTCTGGCCTTTGCCACATCGTAGTTGATATCTTCTGCCGCAACCTTAAGTTCTTCTATCTGAAGATCGGTGATATCAAGACCCAGTTCCTGCTCGGCTTCTGCCAAAGCAATCCAAAGCTTACGCCATGTCTTGAACTTCATTTCAGGAGAGAAAAGATATTTCATTTCCTTGCTTGGATATCTTTCGGATAAAGGGCTTGTGTAACCCTGTACATTAGTCATATAAAACTCCTTTTATGGATGTATTGTTTTGAGATACGCATACACATTAAGTATATCACAACGGGGTTGATTTGCATATAAAAAGAGCCTTCTGAATTCAGAAAGCTCTGATTATATTTCGGGATGTCGTTCTTTGTCGAAAAACGTTACGAAATCTGTTCCAAAGAGCAGCTTGTGTCGCCTAATGAGTGCTTCACTCTGTCTGCTTCTTCTGCAGCCTTAGCATCATTCCAGTTGTCCATTGTTCCTACCAGGTATCCGGTGATACGTCTGATTCTTTCAAAAGGAACATTGGAGAAAGTATAGTCCAGATCTGCATATTCTCCATCGATGTTAATGTCAAGTCTGTCCAGTTTTCTGTTGTACTTGTTTTCGAGATATTCTACGTAGGCCTGTGCTTCTTTAGGGTCGGCATTGCCTGTAATAATGATTGACATTTGGTACCTCCTTATATAATAAAAATGAAAATTATCACATTATGTGGGATTTGATTATATAACAACCCCCTACATTTTGTATATAGGAAGCTATCAAAAAAACATCAAAAAAACAATCTGGACTAAAAAAGTCCGCAGAATATGTCTTTGCATGGCTACCGCAAAGCTGCGCTTTGTGATAAAATAAGGAAATACTATGGGCCGTGCCCTTTGCGAGGTGAGAAGATGGACAACAAGGATATTAAAAGAAGCTGTATAGACTGCGCAGTCAAGAGCTGCGATGCGAAAGGCGGGGGAATGTATCCTGAATTTTGCGAGACAGCGAACATGGATCCGGAGTTTCTGGCAGAGACCATGAAGCTCTATACGGAGAGCGAAGAAAATACGAAGATAATGATGGCGGCATCGGAGGTGGAGTTTGAAAACTACTGCAAGATGACACGCGTTGAGGAAATATGCGAATTCGCAGCTAAGATAGGGGCGAAGAAACTGGGGATCGCTACTTGTGTCGGTCTTTTATGGGAGGCGCGAATGGCGGCCAAGATATTCAGAAGCCATGGATTTGAAGTAGTCGGTGCGGCATGTAAAATCGGTGCACAGCCAAAAGTTTCCGTAGGGATTTCCAAAGAGCACGAATCGGTAGGCGTAAACATGTGTAATCCGATAATGCAGGCGGAGGTGCTGAATAAAGAAGAAACAGACCTTAATGTTGTAGTCGGACTTTGCGTGGGACATGACAGTCTGTTTTATAAGCATTCGGATGCGCTTTGTACGACGCTTGTTACGAAGGACCGCGTGCTGGCTCATAACCCTGCGGCGGCGCTTTATCAGGCAGACAAATATTATTCAAGACTAGTAAAGTAGAGGGGCAAAGATGAAAAAAAGACTAACCATATTAATAACTAC
>JAUMXT010000021.1:0-1089 GCA_030529015.1 Bacillota bacterium
ACCACGCAGACCACGACCACCATCACGGCCGCAGCTGGCTAAAGGTCAGAAGCATCATAAACCACAGCAGCTTCTCGGCCGACGCGAAAGCCACAGCTCTCAGCATATATGAGAAAATAGCAGAAGCCGAAGCAAGTGTTCATGGCGAGACTCTCGAAACGATACACTTTCATGAAGTGGGACGAGATGAAGCCATAAAAAACGCTCTCGGTATCGGCATGGCGCTGGAGGCTATCAAAACACGTGGACAAGGATCCGACCAAGATGCGGATAAGCAACTCGAAATCCTGACATCGCCAATATACGATGGTAAGGGGACTGTTATCTGCAGTCACGGAGAGATTCCTGTTCCGGTTCCTGCAGTTATGGCACTTCGTGAGAAATGCACATACACCTTTGAAACAGCAGATGTCAACATGGAGATGGTTACGCCGACAGGTCTTGCAAGTCTTATGGGCATTGGCGCCAAGCCTTCGGATGAGTCAATCAATCAGCTCAAGGCACTTCGTAAGGCGGGAAATATCATCGCAGAAACAGAAATCAAAGGCACACGCAACACCGGCAGAGGCGGCCTGCGAGTCTATTTGCTTGAGGGCGGTTCGAGCCCCGAAATCAATTCGGTTCTCGACAATAAACCTGATAGGAGGGACGAATGAATATAACAGACATAAGTCCGGTTTCAAATCCGGAACTGATAAAAGCAATAAATAAAGCGAAGGAAAATCCCAATCAGGCAAACTCCAACAGGATGCTCAACGAAGCCGTCAAAGCTAAGTTCCTGATTCCGATAAAGATGGAAAGTACCATCGTGATGGACGGAACTAAAGGCTACGGTGATGTTGAGAATGCCAGCATAAACTTCGAATTATTAAGGGCAAATACCGGCAAATCATATTATCCGGTTTTCACGGACTTGAAGGAACTTCAGAAGTGCTCAGTCGATAAAAATCAATCGAGCATGATAGTAAACTTTGATGATTTAGCCTCACTGCTGCTTCAGCCGATGAACGCAGTTGCAGGCTTTGTAATAAATCCAATGGGTGATAACGTGTGCTTCAGCACAGAGATGATCGCCGCCATGAAAAAAGA
>JAUMXT010000021.1:1189-13952 GCA_030529015.1 Bacillota bacterium
AAAAAGAAATGAGTAAGGAGAACAATTAACATGACTATTGAGAAAAACTTAGCGAAAACATATGATCCGAAGGATTTTGAAGATCGTATTTATGATATGTGGGAAAAGAGCGGTGCCTTCAAGGCGGAAATCGATCCCGACAAGAAGCCGTTCACTATCGTGATGCCACCACCAAACATCACAGGTCAGCTTCACATGGGACATGCTCTCGACCAGACACTTCAGGACGTACTCACAAGATTTAAGAGACTTCAGGGCTACAGTGCACTTTGGCTGCCGGGCTCAGACCACGCATCCATCGCGACAGAAGTTAAAGTAGTTGACAGAATCAGACAGGAAGAAGGCCTGGAAAAAGAAGACCTGGGCAGAGAAGAATTCCTCAAGCGTGCATGGGCATGGAAGGAAGAATTCGGCGGCAAGATCACTAAGCAGTGCCGCAAGCTGGGTGACTCATGCGACTGGGACAGAGAAAGATTCACTATGGATGAAGGCTGCAACAAGGCAGTAAACCACTTCTTCGTTAAATTATACGAAAAAGGCCTCATCTACAGAGGAAACAGACTGATCAACTGGTGCCCTGAATGCGGCACATCCCTGTCAGACGCAGAAGTTGAACACGAAGACAAGAACGGCATGTACTGGTACTTCAGATACCCTGCAGCAGATGGCGGCGAAGGCGTAGTAGTAGCGACTTCAAGACCTGAAACAATCTTTGCAGACGTTGCTATCGCAGTACATCCTGACGATGATAGATATAAGGATCTGGTAGGCAAGAAAGTGCTGATCCCGCTCCTCAATAAAGAAATTCCTGTTATCGCAGACACATATCCTGATCCTGAGAAGGGAACAGGTGCCGTTAAGATCACACCTGCACACGACCCTAATGACTTTGAAGTAGGACAGCGCCACGACCTGCCTACACCTACATGCATCGACTTCGAAGCTAAGATGACTGCAGCTGCAGGAAAGTACGAAGGCATGGACAGATACGAATGTCGTAAGGCATGGGTTGCAGACCTGGAAGCAGCAGGCTATCTCGTTAAGACAGAAGAAAAAGTAATTCCTGTAGGCGAATGCTACAGATGCCATACAGTAGTTGAACCAATGCTTTCAGATCAGTGGTTCGTTAAGATGGAAGACCTGGCTAAGCCTGCCATCGAAGCAGCTAAATCAGGCGACCTGGAACACGTTCCTGAAAGATTCGAGAAGATCTACCTTCACTGGCTGGAAGAAATCAGAGACTGGTGTATCTCAAGACAGCTTTGGTGGGGACACCGTATTCCTGCATACTACTGCCAGGATTGCGGCGAAATCATCGTAGCGGAAGAAGCTCCAAGCAAGTGCTCCAAGTGCGGATCAACTAACATCAAGCAGGACGAAGACGTTCTCGACACATGGTTCTCATCAGCACTCTGGCCGTTCTCAACACTCGGCTGGCCTGAAGAAACTGAAGACCTCAAATACTTCTACCCTACAGATGTTCTCGTAACAGGCTACGACATCATCTTCTTCTGGGTAGTAAGAATGGTATTCTCAGCACTTGAAACTACGGGCAAATCACCGTTCAAGTACGTATACGTACACGGTCTCGTAAGAGATGCACAGGGAAGAAAGATGAGTAAATCCCTCGGCAACGGTATCGACCCGCTGGAAATCATCGATCAGTACGGTGCGGACGCTTTAAGATTCATGCTGACAACAGGTATCACACCTGGTAACGACATGAGATTCAAGACAGACAAGCTTGAATCCTCAAGAAACTTTGCTAATAAATTATGGAATGCATCAAGATTCACTATCATGAACCTGCAGGACGAAGAAGGCAACTTCAAGCCAATGGCAGACCTAACTGATCTGAGCAATGCAGCTCTCAAGGATGAAGATAAGTGGATCATTTCAAGAGTAAACGATGCAGTAAAATACATCACAAACACACTGGAAAAATTCGACCTGGCACTGGCAGGCCAGAGAGCATATGACCTTATCTGGAACGAGTACTGCGACTGGTATATCGAAATCGTTAAGGGTAGACTTTACGGAGACGACGAAGAAGACAAGAAGGTGGCAAGAGCCGTTCTCGTTAAGGTTCTTAAGGACATGCTGAGACTTCTCCATCCGTTCATGCCATATATCACAGAAGAAATCTGGGCATATCTGCCGGCAGGAGAAATCAAAGAAAGCAATCCTGACAACTTCCTGATCAAGGAAGATTGGCCTGTATATGATGAATCGCTCACATTCGAAGCTGAAGCAGAAAAAATCGAAATGGCTATGGCTATCATCAGAAGCATCAGAAACATCAGAGCCGAAGCAGATGCAGCTCCAAGCAAGAAGCTGACAGCTGTTATCTTAAGCGCGGAAGGTAAGGAAGAAGTAGTTAAATCAGCAGAAAGACACGTGAAGAAGCTGGCAAACATCACTGACATCACTTTCATTGCAGACAAATCAGAAGTTCCTGAAGAAGTAATGTCAGCCGTAGTTGCAGGCGCAGAAGTGTTCATTCCGCTGGATGACATCATGGACTACGATGCAGAATACGACAGACTGACTAAGGAAAAGAAGAAGCTGGAAGGCGAAGTTAAGAGAGTAGTTGGCAAGCTGTCAAACGAAGGCTTCGTAAGCAAGGCTCCTGAAAAAGTAATCAACGAAGAAAAAGCTAAGCAGGTTAAGTACGAAGAAATGCTGGCTAAGGTTATCGACCGTCTTGCTATCGTAGAAAAGAAGGTAGGCAAATAAACACCTCTCGATCGGAGAGCAATATGAACGCAATAGACAAAATCCATCAATTCAATAGATTCGGAAGCCGTTTGGGGCTGGAGAGAATGACTGTGCTCCTTGAGAAGCTGGGAAATCCCCACGAGGAGCTGGATGTCATCCACGTTGCCGGCACCAACGGCAAAGGTTCCGTATGCAAGTACCTGGAAGAAGGCCTCACAGCCTGCGGCTACAAGGTAGGACTTTATACGTCGCCGTTCATCGAAAAGTTCAATGAGCGAATACGCCTCGGCGGTGCAGATATTTCAGACGAAGATCTGCAAAGCTTCACTGAGCGCGTCCTTAAGGCTTCTGATGAAATGGTGGCAGAAGGTCTCGATTCTCCTACGGAATTTGAAGTAGTAACGGCTATCGCCTTTCTGTATTTCAAAGAAAAAGGCGCGGAAATTACTGTTCTCGAGGTTGGCCTTGGAGGTAGCGGAGATTCCACTAATGTGGTGAAAAAACCGCTGGCATGTGCTATTACCTCCATATCTCTTGATCATATGGATAGACTCGGAACTACCCTTGCCGAAATCGCAGGAGAAAAAGCAGGTATCATCAAACAGGATGTGCCTGTGATTTCCAACGTACCCGAAAGAGAAGCAGCTGCTGTGATAGCAAGAAAAGCATACGAAAACAACAGTAAGCTTTATGACATATCAAAAAACAAATTCATGATATTCGACGAAACACCGTTTTCGCAGAAAGTTACCATGGATATATACGGCACCGACTACAGCGACGTTGAAATTTCCATGACAGGTAGTCACCAAGGTGAAAATCTCAAGACAGCCTTGACGATCATCGAGATCTTGAGAAAAGAGCGCAAGATAAAAGTTGAGCGCAGCAAGCTGTACAGCGGATTGAAAAAAGCTGTCCAGCCCGGCAGGTTCGAAGTGCTGGTAGGCACTGAAGATGATTCGACGGGAAAACCGATGGTCATTATAGATGGTGCACATAACGAGGCAGGTGCCAAGGCGCTTAGAGATACTGCCAAGAAATATTTTGAAGGCAGCAGGATCCTGCTCGTTACAGGGATGCTTGCCGACAAACAAGTAAACGATATACTCAATTATTTCACAGATATAACCGACAAAATGATAATAACGGAGCCGGACAATCCGCGCAGGCTGACAGTGGACGATCTGGAAAAAACGTTAAATGAAATGGGAATAGAACCTATCAAGGCGAAGGATGCAGAGGAAAGCGTCAGACTCGCAGCGGATATGCAGGATGAGTACGACCTGATACTTTTTGCAGGATCGCTTTACCTTATAGGAGATGTAAGGAGGATAGTGAGAAATGAATGGGGAAATAGAAATAACTAAACTCAAAAAGAAAATATTGCTGTACTACAATCCGTATTCAGGCAGTGGAGTGTTCAAGAACAATCTGGACCACATTGTAGAACGCATACAAAACGCAGGATATCAGGTAATCCCTGTAAGAGCGGCGAAGGGCTTCATCATTGATGACGTGTTGTCAAAGATCGATCAAAACGAATTCAGCAGAATCATTGCAGCAGGCGGTGACGGCACTATAAACCTTTGTGTCAATGCCATGATTAAGAACGACGTACATCTGCCATTGGGACTCCTTCCGGCAGGAACTGCCAACGACTTTGCGTATTATTTCGAACTGCCATCAGATATCGATTACCAGCTGGATGTGGCCCTCGGAAAGAAGACGACCAAGGTAGACGTCGGCAAGGTAAACGACAAGATTTTCGTCAATGTAGCAGCAATGGGCGCGCTTATAGATGTCAGCCAGAAAACAGACCCTAACCTTAAAAATGCTATCGGCGTTTTAGCCTATTATCTTAAGGCGTTGAGCGAGCTGCCGCAGATACATCCGATTCCTGTGAAGCTGACGACACCTGACGCAGTGTACTTTGAAGACATATACTTCATGGTAGTCATGAACGGCGAATCGGCAGGAGGCTTCAGAAAACTGTCGCCGCAGTCAGCAATGAATGATGGCAAGCTGGACGTTATCGCGTTCAAGAAGATGCCGATCGTTGAACTGGCGCCGCTGCTCTTCGAAGTAGTAAACGGCAGACATCCGCAGAATAAGAACGTGTTGTACTTCCAGACAGAAGAATTGACTATCGAATCTTCCGAAGACATCAGCACAGATATCGACGGTGAACACGGCGAGAAGCTGCCGCTTCATTTTAGCGTGCTCAATGAAAGAATAGATGTATTTGTTTCAGAAGACACATGGCATTACGATGATTAGTAAGGATGAGAATATGATAAAGTTTAAAATATCAGTAACTGAAGATTATGAGAAATTAGTCCCGTTTTTTATCGAAAACGAACTTGAATTTTCCGATGAAGATCCGGTTCCTACAGATTTGGTAAAATGTTGGGAAATCGTTGACGGTGACGGCAAGCTTATCGGCGGATTCGTATTGGCAAAACGCGAAGGAGAATTCATAGTAGATGGTATCGCCATAGATCCGGCATACAGAAAATTCAAGTTGGGGAAGGCACTCCTGGAAAGAGGCATAGAAGAAGCGCTTAAACAAGGTGCAAAGCGCATATATCTCGTTGCAAGGGCTCCGGGATTTTTCAAAAAGTACGGCTTTGTAGCAATACCGAGAGAAGAATCACCTGACTTTTTCGAATGTCTGACTTGTCCGCAGTACAATGTCAGCTGTTTCCCTGAAGTAATGATACTCGAACTGTAAGAATAAAACCCCCTAATGCAAGCATATATTCTATGAGAATGCTGCGAGGGGGTTTTTTAATGCTGAAAATAACCGATATCAACAAGGTTCGGCTTTCGGGCAGAGTGCTTGAGGGACCTGAATACAGTCACAAAACTTACGGAGAGGCTTTTTATCTGATGCTGCTTGGGATATTTAGAAAAAGCGGCAACGAAGACAGGATAAGATTGATAGTGCCCGAAAAGCTTTTGGGAGGGAGGTCGCCCAAAGAAAACGAGTTGCTTGATATTTGTGGGCAAATAAGGACGTATAACAGGAGAGAAAACGGTAGAAGCAAGCTGGAAATCATGGTGTTTGTTCAAGACATTAGCAGGGGTGGAAATGATTTTTGCTATGAAAACGAAGTCGATATTGAAGGATACATTTGTAAAGAACCTGTCCGCAGGTCATCGCCTTTAGGCAGGGAAATATGCGATCTTCTCATCGCAGTAAACAGACCATTTAATAAATCCGACTATATACCGACTATAGCATGGGGTAGAAATGCCGTTAATTGCAGCAGATTTTATGTTGGTGACAAAGTTTATATAAAGGGGCGTATCCAGAGTCGGGAATACAGGAAATACATAGAAGAAAAAGGCCTTGTGACGAAGACGGCATATGAACTTTCGGCCATAAGAACAGAGCTTGTAAATGATGACCCCGGTAGTGTGTAGAATCGGTGAAAATCATTGTATTTTCAAGGCTATTGTGGTATTCTTATCATGTATAATTATGTCTATTTTGAGCAACGTTTTAATTAAGAGGAAATTATGAGAAACAGAAAAAATTCCAAGATGTTTTCAAGAGCATTCAGCATGTTTATCGCACTGGTTTTCATGGTAACGACTATCGTGACACCTGTTTCTGCGGTAACTGAAGCAGAAACTGCAGCCGAAACAGAAGTTACAGAAGAAACTCAGGTTGTTGAGGCGGTATCTACAGAAGAAGTGCAAGATGAGGAACCGGCGCCGCTTCAATATGAAAAGGAAGCCAACAGCTGGAGATATCAGGACGGGCAGAACATCACAGAAGAAAATACACAGATGATGAGGAGATCCGTATTCACTCCATGGACTAAAACACCGAAAGGCATTATCAACAGCAATGGTCACGTAGTCGAAGGTGCGGTAAGAAGAGGTATCGATGTCAGCTACTGGCAGGGTACTATCGACTGGGACAAGGTAAAGGCTGACGATGTTGATTTCGCCATCATTAGATGTGGTTACGGCATGGACCAGAGAGACCAGGACGACAGCCAGTTCGCCAGAAATGTCAGCGAATGTGAACGTCTCGGTATCCCTTACGGAGTATACATCTATTCATACGCAGACTCTGTAGACAGAGCCAAGAGTGAAGCACAGCATACTCTCAGACTTCTGAGAGAAGTAAACGCTGATCCTGACTATCCTGTATATTACGACATGGAAGATGACAGCACTCTTGATAATACCGATAATGATGATCTTGTTGAGTTCGCGAGAATCTTCTGCTCCACTATCGAAGCGGCAGGATATGACGCAGGCATATACGCCAACTTGTATTGGTGGAACAATTATTTATACGACATTCCGTCAGATCCCGACTTTGATATGTACGACAAGTGGGTTGCTCAGTACAACTACAGATGCACATATGATAAGGGCGAATACAGACTGTGGCAGTGCACAAGTTCTGCTAAGATCGATGGTATCGAAGGCGTTAAAGACGGATCAGATTTAGTGGACGTGAATCTTGAGTTCGTCCTCAAGAATGAGACTAATAACTGCAAGACTGAAATACGTATAGAAGACGATAAGTTTGTTGACGGTTACGGTGTAGCGTTGACGTCACAGTGGGTATCATATAAGGGCAATAAGTATTATGTGAATTCCGAAGGAACTATTCTTAAGGGCTTCAACACTATAGATGGCAATAAATACTACTTTGATGGTTCGGGAATACTTCAGAAGAGTAAGTGGGTAACAGTTTCAAGCAAGAAGTATTATCTCACATCAAGCGGAACTGTAACCACAGGATATAAGAAAATCGGAAGCTATTACTATTACTTCGATTCAGCCGGCGTGATGAAGACAGGAACTATTACTGTAAACAAAAAACAGTATAAGTTGACATCATCAGGCAAGGCGGTTATTCACACTGCGAAGATAAAGACAAAGCTGAACTACAGAACAGGTCCAAGCACTAAGTATAAGAAAAAGGGTACATACAAGAAGGGCAAGACAGTATCAGTGATGAGAACCAGCAACGGCTGGAGCCAGTTAACTAACGGATACTGGGTAAAATCATCATACACAAAAAAGGCAACCACCTACCCTAAAACTATATTTGCTAAATACAAGGTAAAGACTAAGACAAAGCTCAACTACAGAACAGGCCCCGGAACTAAGTACAAGAGAAAGGGCACATACAAGAAGGGAAAGACACTTACAATAGTGGCAGCTAAGAGCGGCTGGGGTAAGACAAGCAGCGGATATTGGGTAAAACTCAGCTATACGAAGAAACTGTAGCATAAGGTAAAGCTCGATGAGAAATTTGGTAGATGAGAAGCTGCTTAAATTCATAGTAGTAGGTGTTATCAACACTCTGGTTGGTATGGCCATAATGTTTGGCATGTATAACCTGCTGGGATGTTCATACTGGGTATCGTCTGCAGCCAATTACATTTTAGCCAGCATTCTAAGTTACGTCCTCAATATGAAGTTTACCTTCGATTACCGGGGACGTGCGCTGGGAAGCAGCATCAGATTTATTATCAATATAGCAATTTGTTATCTTGCAGCATATGGCGTAGCAAAGCCATTGATGGGATGGATGCTTACAAACAGCAGCATTACATTACAGGAAAATGCAGCCATGCTCACAGGAATGTGTATTTTCACCGGATTGAACTACATCGGTCAGAGACTCTTTGTGTTCAATGAAAGGAACTGTACGGAGGGAAATATGGAGTATAAGAAAATATATGATGAGTGGATTTCAAGTCCTGCTTTGACAGAAGAAGAAAAGCAGATTCTTAAAGAAATGCCGGAAGAAGATATTTACGAGGCGTTCTATAAATATGCTGAGTTTGGTACGGCAGGGATGAGAGGTATCATGGGGCTTGGTACCAACAGACTCAATAAATACACCATCAGGATGGCATCAAAAGGGCTGGCACAGCTTCTCGGAGAAGGGAGCAAGGTGGCGATAGCCTATGATACAAGAAATAATTCCGTGGAGTTCGCTTTGGAAACTGCCAAGGTTTTGGCGGCATCGGGAATCAAGGCATATTTGTTTGACAGATATTCGCCTGTACCGCTTCTTTCCTTCGCGGTAAGAGAGCTTGATTGTGACGGCGGAGTAGTTATAACTGCCAGCCACAATACAAGCGAATACAACGGCTTCAAGGTATATGACAATACTGGAAGTCAGATGGGCGAAGAAATGGCAGGCATGATTGCAGATAATATCAGCGCTCTTGCAGATGGCTTATCCATCGAGGTCGCCGATGATAATCATGAAAATATCGAACATATCGGAGACGATATCATCGATAGATTTCATGATGCGATAGCCGGCTGCGGTATAGAGTTAGACAAAAATGCGGCTGAAGACATAAAAATCGTCTATACATCTCTTCATGGATCGGGAAGAGATTATGTCTTAAGAACTCTTGATGAAGCAGGTTTTAAGAATGTGATATTAGTAGACGAACAGGCTGAATTCAACGGAGCCTTTCCTACAGTGAAGAAGCCTAATCCTGAGGATAAAGCTGCGTTTGCCATAGCGGAGAAGATAGCATCAGAACACGATGCAGATATAATCATAGGCACAGACCCTGACTGCGACAGAATAGGTATAGGAGTAGTCGATGGAGAAACAGTAACCTACTTTTCCGGAAACCAGACGGGAGTGCTCCTCATAGATTTCCTGGCGAAGATGGATATAGAGCCTGCAGGTAAGAAGTTAGTTACGACCATAGTTACAAGCGATATGGGAAGAGTAGCAGCCGAAAGCTATGGCATAGAAGTGATAAAAACATTCACCGGCTTTAAAAACATAGGAGCTGAAATGAATGAGATGAAGACCGGAGAATACTTCATGGGTTATGAAGAAAGCTACGGATATCTTCCGGGAGAGCACGCCAGAGATAAGGACGGCGTTTCGACAGCTCTTGTAATCTGTCAGATGGCTGCATACTGGAAGTCAGAAGATAAGAGGCTGACAGAGGTGATGAACGACCTGTATAAGAAGCATGGCTACTGGATAGACAGACAGCAGTCATTCACCTTTGAAGGTTCAGCCGGAGCGGCTAAGATAGCAGAAATAATGAAGAACTTTAGAAATGAAGGGTCTAAGGTGTTTACAGATATAGCCGCGGTAGATAAATTCCTCGATTACAGCGAAGGTATAGATGGCTTCCCGCCGGCAAATGTTCTTAAGTTCATATTTGACGGCGGATCTTGGATAGCCATAAGGCCTTCAGGTACAGAACCTAAGATAAAATTCTATTATTGCATAACTGCAGCCGAGGAAGCAGTGGCTGTCGATATGTACGAAAAATTCAAGACAAAAGTAGAAGAAACATTACGATAAACAACATATATCTATCACCGACACATCAACGCCTTTTGTTGATTTAGACACGTATAATTGATATAATAAAGGTTGGTGTGAAAGGAGCAATTAATGGGCTATAACAGAGACACGAAACAATTTAGCAGCAGACCCGGCAGACAAGAGGGCAAGAGCAGTGAACAGATTGCTAGGGAGCAGGCTTATCAGGAATATTTAAGGCTTAGAGAAGATAGCAAATCCAGAGGCAATTACGTCAAGAATGACGACCTTTACGGTTCATACTTTCCGGGAAGCGGAACTTCCGTTGAAGATACACCTTACGGAAGATCTGATATGAGACGCAGAAGCCAGAAAAATCGTAGCGAGCAGATTGCCAGACAAGGCCGTATCAATAAGGCTGATAAGGATAAAAGGTCGGAGGTTCGTGACAGCAGGGCTGAATACGAAGCCATACGGGCTGAGGCAGCTAAAGAGAATAAGAAACGTGAGAAAATGAATCGCAGAAAGAAAAAGTCCGGCAGAGGACTCAAGGTGGCAGTGATCACGGTTCTTGTTCTTGTTCTCGGAGTAACGGGAGTTCTTGCGGCAGGTATAACTATCGTCAAGAATACTCTCGACAATGTAGGCAGAGTAGAGCTTGACCCTGCACTCATAGGAATAGACCCTATCGTTGATCAGCAGTTAAGCAACTACAGAAATATAGCCATACTCGGTATAGATGCCAGAGATATGGAGAGTGATGAAGCTGTCAGAAGTGATGCCATAATTATAGCAAGCATCAATAAGGAAACAGGAGAAATCAAGCTGTTCTCGGTATATAGAGACACTATGCTTGACCTGGGAGATGACGTGGGGCTCGATAAGATAACTCACGCATATTATTACGGCGGACCGACGAAGGCTCTCTATACAATCAATAAGAATCTCGACCTGAATGTCAAGGAAGTTATGGTAGTAAACTGGAAGGCCGTGGCAGATGTAGTTGACGCCCTTGGCGGTATCGATGTTGAGATCCAGGATTCCGAAATCAATGAAATGAATAAGTACATCAAGGACACGCAGCGTAATATCGGAGGATCAAAAGAGCAAATCACCGAAGCAGGTAAACAGACACTTAATGGTGTTCAGGCCGTTACATATTCAAGAATAAGAAAGGATGCGGCTACAGGTGACTACAGACGAAACGAGAGAATGAAGATCGTAGTTAAGGCGACGTTTGAGAAGGCGCTTCAGATGGATGTCAAGGCTCTCAAGAAGATCTCTAACGAAATCCTTCCTCAGATCAAGACTAATATGTCCTCAAGAGATATGATGGGAATGATCATGGATATTACGACGTATGAGATGACCGACAGTATAGGCTGGCCGTATGAAACCAGAGGCTGGACAGGTGCCGCATGGTACGGACCTCCTGTAACTTTGAATTCAAACGTAGTTAAGCTTCATGAAGAACTGTTCAATCAGGAAGATTACGTTCCGACCCAGGCAGTTCAGGACATCAGTGCAGAAATATCTGCCAAGACGGGATATTATTAATAACACAGAGGTAAATGTAGATGGATAATAAGAAATCATTGCTGATATTGTTCGGAGGAGCGTCATCAGAGCACGAAGTGTCGTGTGCATCGGCAGCTTCTGTCCTGAGGCATATCAACGATGAGAAATACGATATAAACACTATAGGGATAACTAAGGAGGGGAACTGGCTTTTGACAGATTCCCCTGCTGAATCTATAGATAATGGCTCATGGGAGAAAAATCCTGCCAACAGGCCGGCGTTTCTGGCGCCCGGATGCGGCCCTGACAGCCTGATGGTAGAGCTTGAAGACGGAAGGCTTGAGAAACGCAAGGTTGATGTTGTCTTCCCGATCCTTCACGGTAAGAACGGGGAAGACGGAACGATGCAGGGACTTTTGCAGATAACGGGGATACCGTATGTAGGCTCAGGTGCGACGGCATCGGCAGCATCAATGGATAAGGCTATCACGAAAGCTATCTTGGAACAATCCAACGTAGTCAATCAGGCTAAATGCATAGTCATTCATAAGAAGACGTACGAGAAGGACCCTAAAAACGAAGTAATAGCAATGTTCGATTACTTCGGGTGTAAGCTGCCGCTTTTCGTTAAACCGGCAAATGCCGGCTCTTCCGTAGGGATAAGCAAGGTGAAGACGGCAGAGGAACTGCCGGCTGCGATAGAAAAAGCCTTAAAGGAAGACGATAAAGTACTGATTGAGGAAGCAATCGTCGGCAGAGAAATAGAAGTTGCCGTTATCGGAAACGATAAGCCGGAAGCATCATGTATAGGTGAGATCTTTGCGGCAAATGAGTTTTACGATTACGAGGCAAAATATCAAAACGCGCAATCAAAGACGGGAATAGTATTTGACCTTGATGAAGCTAAGGAGAATGAAATCAGAAACGTGGCTGTTAAGATTTATGAAGCCATGGGATGCAAGGGACTTGCGAGGGTAGATTTCTTCCTGAAATCAAGCGGCAAGGTGATATTTAACGAAATAAATACTCTTCCGGGATTTACGAATATAAGCATGTACCCGAAACTTTGGGAGTCTTCGGGGCTGCCATACGATAAACTTATAGACAGGCTCATAGAGCTGGCATTAGAAGGATAAAGGAGAATAAAATGGCTAAGGAAAAAATCAATTTTGAAGATGCACAAGTAAGAGACAATTACAGACATACTACTTCACATATAATGGCACAGGCGGTAAAGAA
>JAUMXT010000021.1:14052-19686 GCA_030529015.1 Bacillota bacterium
GGCGATTTCGTTGATCTCTGCGCAGGACCTCATATGGAAAGCACAGGTCAGATAAAGGCAGTGAAGCTGCAGAGCATCGCAGGCGCGTACTGGAGAGGAGATTCCGAAAGAAAGATGCTCCAGAGAATCTACGGAACATCATTCCCTTCACAGGCAGAACTGGATGAATATATCGCAAGACTGGAAGAAGCTAAGAAGAGAGACCATCGTAAGATCGGTAAGGAAATGGACCTGTTTGCACTTTACGAAGAAGGTCCGGGATTCCCGTTCTTCATGCCTAAGGGAATGGTTATCAGAAATGAGCTGGAAAACTTCTGGAAGACTGAACATGCTAAGAGAGGATATGTTGAAATCAAGACTCCGCTTATCATGAACGAGCAGCTTTGGAGAACTTCAGGACATTGGGATCATTATAAGGATAATATGTACTTCACTAAGATAGACGATGAAGATTATGCTATCAAGCCAATGAACTGTCCGGGATCAATGCTGGCATACAAGAGAAAGATGTGGTCATACAGAGAACTGCCTGTAAGAATGGGCGAACTGGGACAGGTGCACAGACATGAGCTTTCAGGCGCTCTTCACGGACTGATGAGAGTAAGAACTTTCACACAGGACGATGCTCATATTTTCATGCTTCCTGAACAGATCAAGGACGAAGTAATCGGAGTTGTTAAGTTTATCGATGACGTTTACAACATGTTCGGATTCAAATATCACATCGAGCTTTCAACAAGACCTGAAGACTCAATGGGAACAGATGAAGAATGGGAAGCAGCTGAAACAGCACTGAGAGAAGCTATGGAAACCATCGGCAAGCCTTTCGTTATCAACGAAGGAGACGGTGCATTCTACGGACCTAAGCTTGACTTCCATCTGGAAGATTCCATCGGAAGAACATGGCAGTGCGGTACTATCCAGCTGGATATGCAGATGCCTCAGAGATTCGATGTTAACTACGTTGGTCCTGACGGTGAAAAACACAGACCTGTTATGATCCACCGTGTTATCTTCGGATCAATTGAAAGATTCATCGGAATCCTCACTGAACACTTTGCAGGGAAATTCCCTCTGTGGATTGCTCCTGTACAGGTAAAGCTGCTGACAGTTACAGAAAAATTCACAGATTATGCGCTTGAAGTTGCTAAACAGTTTGAAGAAGCAGGTCTGAGAGTAGAAGCAGACATCAGAAACGAAAAGATCGGATATAAGCTGAGAGAAGCGAGAAATGAAAGAACACCTTATATCTGTGTTATCGGTGAAAGAGAAGTAGAAAACAGAAACTTAACAGTACGTTCAAGCAAGGCAGGCGAACTCGGCGAAATGGGAATCGACGAGCTGCAGGCTAAACTGCTTAAGGAAATCGCAGATAAAGATATTTAAAAGGATCAAGTAAATGAAAAAGAACAAGAAGGGGATATTAATTTTTGGCATAATAGCAGGTGCGTGCCTGCTGGTTGGGATCATTGCGGCAGCATTAGGTGTAGGTGTAAGTACCGGCGACGATAATATTTCAGGCGCAGATGAAATCCGTGAGAAATACGTTGGTGTACTTTACGTTGAAGGTATTATAACGACCGGCGATGCGACGTATGACCACGAGTATGCACTCGATGCCATTGATGGGATGATCGAAAACGATCGTAACAAAGCGTTGATATTATATATCAATTCTCCGGGAGGGGGAGTTACCGAAAGTGATGAGCTTTATCTTAAGATAAAGGAGTACAAGGAAACTACCGGAAGACCTGTATGTGCGTACATGGGCAATCAGGCCACATCGGGCGGATATTATATCGCGGCACCTGCAGACAAGATAATTGCCAACAGAAACTGCTGGACAGGCTCTATTGGCGTTACCATGGGCAATATGTATGATATTTCGGGGTTGCTTGAAAAGTACGGCATCAAGGTAACTACAATATCATCAGGTGATAACAAGGCTATGGGAGATATGACAGCGCCGCTTACCAAGGAGCAGAAGGAAATCTTCCAGTCGATTGTGGATGAAGCCCACGATCAGTTTGTCGGTATCGTAGCTGACGGCAGAAATCTCGATGAAAGCTATGTGAGAAAGATAGCCGACGGCAGAATCTACACGGCTTCACAGGCTAAGGATATCAAACTTATCGACAGTATAGTCGGTACATACGGAGACGCTATAGAAGAGATACAGGCAGAATTTGATTTAGCTGATTATGAAGTATACGACTTTTCTTATGAACCTGAATACGACTTCCTCAGCAGCTTGATCAAAAGCATAGATAAGCAGGCCGATTCAGCCGTAAGCAGTGATTTAGAGGCGCTTGCCGAGCTTATGGAGAAGGACGGTCAATTCAAACTTCAATACATGTGTGAGGTAACAAAGTAGTGAAAAAGATTATTAAGTCGCTCATAATCATTACGATTCTCGTGATTGCAGGCATAGCACCTGCTGCTTTGACATACGCAAATAAGACCGATGCTGATACAGTATCGGTCGTTTTTACGCATGACATGCATTCCCATCTCGATGAAATGGCTAAGCTTAAGACCTTGATGGATGAAATCAAGGGCAAGCACCCTGACAGCTTCGTGCTGGATGGAGGAGATTTCGCCATGGGGACACCTTATCAGGTGACGTTCTCACAGCAGGCATCAGAACTTAAAATGATGGATTATCTGGGATATGATGCGACGACACTGGGAAATCATGAATTTGATTACAGAGCACTGGGTCTTGCCGGCATGTTTGATGCAGCCTTAGGTCTCGACATTAAGGTAGTAGCATCAAATATAGACTGGGAGGCTACATTGGCAGATGAAGAACTTAAGGAAGATGCTCAGGTTCTTAAGGATGCATACGATGCTTACGGTGTTAAGGAATATGTCATAATCGAAAAGGGCGGCATAAAGGCAGCTTTGTTTGGGCTCATGGGTGAGAACGCAGTCGACTATGCGCCGGAGAGCGGACTTTTATTTAAAGGCGCTGCGGAATCAGCTGCCGAGACCGTAGAAAAAATCAAGGCAGAAGAAGATGTCGATATGATTATATGCCTGTCTCACTGCGGAACTACAGAAAATGAAAATGACGTTATGGAAGAAACTGAGGACTATCTGATCGCGCAGGAAGTACCTGGCATCGATTTGATAATAAGCTCGCACAGCCATACGCTTCTTCATGAAGCAGTTCAGGTGGGAGACACATACCTCGTTTCCTGTGGAGCATATAACGCATACATGGGACATATTGTTCTTGAACCTAAGAATGACGGTTCGGGAAGATACAGCCTCAGTTCATATGAAGTGATTCCTGTAGACAACACTGTCGCAGACGATGCGGCTGTTAAGGAGGAACTCAAGAAATACAGAGCTTTAGCCGATGAAGAATATTTCAGCCAATACGGTTTCAGCTGGGAGCAGGTTATCGCAGAGAACAGCGTTGATTTTACTCCTAGAAGAGAGGTCGGCACAACACAAGGTGAAGAACCTTTGGGAAATCTCATCACAGATTCATACAAGTATGCTCTTGGGCAGATCGGTGATGATGCCGATGTTACTGTAGTGCCGCTGGGAGTTATAAGAGGTACCCTTGATAAAGGTGAGATAACAGTAGCAGATGCATTCAATAGAAGCTCTCTGGGATATGGTAAGGACGGTCAGTCAGGATATCCTCTCGTCAAAGCTTATCTCACAGGTAAAGAACTTAAAGCGGTGGCAGAAGTAGATGCCAGCATATCGGGCTTTATGGGCGTTGCCAGACTTTATTGCAACGGCCTTGAATATTCATGGAATGATAACAGATTGATACTTAATCGTGCCGTGGATGTGAAAATCAATGACGGTGAGAACGTGACTTCGATAGAGGATGACAAGCTTTACAGCGTAGTAGCAGACCTTTATTCATGTCAGATGTTAGGATCTGTTAAGGATCAGTCATTCGGACTGCTCAAGATAGATCCTAAAGATGAGAACGGTCAGCCGATAACAAATTTTGAAGATCATATCATTTATGACGGAGATAAAGAACTTAAGGCGTGGTATGCGCTGGCTTCATATATAGATTCATTTGAGGGCGATCAGGTGCCCGAAGATTATGCTGAATTACAAGGCAGGAAGACTGAAATAGATAGTAAGAGTCCTGCAGAGCTGCTGAAGCAGCCGAACAATATAGCATTTATCGTACTTGCTGTATTGCTGGTAGTGATAATAGTTATTATCGCTGTGGTTTTATTGATTAAGAGGATAGTTAGAAGAAGAAAAAATGGCTAAAAAAAGAATTTTACCAAAATCAAATAGGCTTGCATTAGCTCTGGTAGCGAGCATACTGCTACAGGTGGTATTCGTTTTCCTTCTTACAGCCCTTGATATACTGCCGTTTAAATTTTATATAGCAGTGATTGCAGTTATCGTGGCAGTAGATGTTATTACCGTACTTTTGATGAACAATCGTAAGAAGAAAAGCAAGAAACCGATCATAGGATTGGTGCTTGCCATGATAATGATGATAATTATGGCATTAGGTAGTTTCTATATGTTCAATACTGCCGAAACGCTTATAAACATAAGTAACGGCAAGGGCGCTACAGAGAAATATCATGTGATTGTAATAAAAGAAAGCAAGTATGAGAACGTCAATCAGATAGCAGGTGAAGAAGTATATATCCTAGACGAAGACTCTAAGATGTATAATGAAGCACAGCAAAAGCTGCTCACCAAGGTTAAAGTTGATTATGCTGAAGAAGCTGACATTACTGCAGTAAGCGAGCACCTTATGGATAGCAAGGGCAAGATGTCAGATGAGATAATTTTTATCAGCGGTAACAGCTATGACATATTATGTGAAAACAATAAAGAATTTAAGAAAAATACGGAGAAACTTTATTCTGTTGAAGTAGTGGTCAAGTCAGACGATTTCGCTAGACGTATCAACGTTACTGAGGATCCGTTTAATATCTATATTTCCGGTATTGACCTCTGGGGTGAAATCGAGCAGGTATCTAGAAGCGATGTTAATATGATTGTTACAGTTAATCCGCAGACAAGGGAAATATTATTGACGTCGATGCCTAGAGACTCGTATGTTCCGTTGGCTATGAACGGACAGTATGACAAGCTCACACATTCCGGAGTATATGGTATAGAAGAAACTATAGCAACTGTGGAGAATTGGCTCGATGTAGACATTAATTACTATGTACGTGCCAACTTCTCTATGATAGTAGATTTGGTAAATGCCATTGGAGGCATAACTGTTGAATCCGATTTCGCGTTCAAATCCAAGGTTTCTAAATATACTTATGTTGTCGGTGAAAATGAGATGGACGGCAAAGCGGCATTATACTTCGCACGTGAGCGTAAGGCCTTCGAAGATGAGGATGAAGAAAGAATCAGAAATCAGCAGAAGGTGCTCAAGGCCATACTTCAGAAGATGACGAAGAGTGAAGTAATACTGACTAATTACGTAGACATATTAGAGGCTGTAGAAGGACACATGGAAACAAACATGTCTAACAAAGAGATATCTTCATTAGTAAAGATGCAGCTTAACGATATGGATACAGGATGGAAAATCAAGACTATATCCATAGACGGTGTAGACTCTGAAAAGGGCACATGGAGTATGGGCCCTGGAAAACCGCTGTTTGTGTC
>JAUMXT010000117.1 GCA_030529015.1 Bacillota bacterium
TGCGCGGAGTAAGAAAAATCCTGTTCTACTGTAACCGCGATGGCTTATATATAAAACACCCTTACCGAAAAGTACAAAAGGTATGATATACTTTAGGAGACTTGGCGGCAATATACATATCGTCGCCTCAGGAAATTGGGAGTAAAGAATATGGAAATCAGATATGCTACGGAAAAAGATTTTAACAGAATGATGGAAATATATGCTTACGCTAGGCAATATATGGCAGAGACAGGGAATCCAAATCAATGGGGACCAACCAACTGGCCTCCTGAAGAACTGATACATGACGACATAAAGGCAGGGCACAGTTATGTGTGTGTAGAAAATAACCGCATCGTCGGTACATTTTATTTCGATCATGGCAGGAACATAGAACCAACCTATGCTGTTATTGAAGAGGGTGCTTGGACAGGTGGTGAAGACTATGGCGTTGTTCACCGAATTGCAGGCGATGGTTCCGTGAAAGGAACCGGGGCGTTCTGTATCAACTGGGCATATGCACAGTGCGGACATTTACGAATCGATACACATGGAGATAATACCGTTATGCAGAAGCTCCTTTTGAAGCTCGGATTTAGAAAGTGCGGAATCATCCATGTCGTTGAGGATAACTACCCGAGATTTGCATATGAAAGATATTAATTAATCTAACAATACAGTTACATTAGTCAAGTCATAATAGGTATATTTTCGAGTGTATCTATTATGGCTTTTTGTTATAAAAAAATTGACCTAAGGTAGTTACAGGGGGTATAATTCATATAATTGAAGGCGTGTCTGAAAATTGCGATAACGTGCATGATGAGACATATGCAGGAGGGTTGGCATGAGGAAAATAATATCAATTACAATTTCGATATTGATGATTGCAACAACGCTGTTTGTGCCTAGTATGATGCCGGTGGAAGTACAGGCGACATCGGATGATCCTTATAATGTTGAGAAACTTGAGGGTACAGTCGATACCGAAAAGAATAACTATATGACAGATGATCAATACAAGAAATTGTTCGGTGTCGATATTGACTCAAAAGATGTCGATGCGTTTGATCCTGATGATACGGACAATCCATTGGAAGGATATGAGCCTTCAGTGCTCAGTGAACTGTTCCTGGGATATATGAACAGAACTGATAATTATGACGGCAAATTCGCTGTAATGGAGAATGCTTCCGATGACAGCGGTTTCGATATGAACACTATGTGGAACACTAACTATGGCGGCGTCAATACATATTACGGTGAAAATCAGAATGAAGATATGTATACTCATGCCATCAGCACAGTTGCACTGACTCCGGGCAATCTTTCAGATGATGATGCGCGAACACGTCAACAGATCCTTATAGAAAACCGTATTTATCTGGATGAAGAAGGCGCTTTTTACGAAGATGATACATATCAGATGCTAAACACATATACACTTAAATCCGATGGTTCCTCCTGGGTAAGAACGGAGTGTAAGGATAAGTATCTCTCTGATGCTCACTGGGCATGGCATATTGATGTACCTGAACAGCAGGCTTACACAGGAATGGCTGTAGGCGACTATGACGGGGATAATTATAATGAAGTGGCTGTATATGTTCCTGCAAATTCTGCAGATGATGAATGGGCAAAGATAGAGATTTACCAGCCACAGCAATCAGGAGACGGCTATAACCTGAAGCTTGAGAATACAATGTCTTTGAAAGACCTGGGCCCTCGTTTTGGCATTGAACATGATAGGTATTTTCCATATGCGCATCTAAACACAACAAAAATCGCAGGAAGGGACGACTTGTTATTGCGGCAACACTTCCTTATTATGAAAGGGACACATATAATGATAACGGTGCACTTGCAGTGGTATCATTCAGGGATGGAAATAAAAATATAGAATACAATACAGATCTTAAATATGATGACAATGCTTACCATTTTAAAATGCAAGCAACTGCTAATGCAGACCTTGATGGAGACGGAACGGATGAGCTGGTTGTCGGAGGATTCAAAAATACAGGATACAGCACGAGAGGCGACGACCGCGGTGAAATCTCTGACAGCGAATATCTTGTCAATGTACTGCTGTATGAAGACGGCGAATATCATATGGCATGGAATAAACCACAGGTAACTGTAGGAATTGATCTGGATCACAGTAGGGAAATGGATGCTCCTGTTGCTATGGCAGCAGGAAAATACCGCATGCAGGCGGTAGCAGATACAGTGTTCTTAGAGGGAACCTATCTGGATTTCTGTCTTGGCAGCGGTAATTCCGTGAATGAAAAAATCAAGAATGGTGCATTTAAGCAGAATACTTCAGAAAATATGTCGGGTCTCAGTAACGCTACTATAAATTTAGGTGCATCAGGTACTTTTGTGTCTGATAAGCCGGCCAATGAAGAAGTGGTTTTTTATACGACTCATGACTCCGGAGATGTCGATATTGATATCAGATGGGGACATCCGGGTGAAGGTGGTAAAGTTGATACAAATATCATAAATGATAACTATGTCGATGATACCGAAGAAGATGATGGTACCATAATTTCAATGTGCCCTGTTAATGTGGATCAGGACACTTCGATGATCAAGTACAGAGGTAAGACTGTTGGATGGTCCAACCCTGTTGTATACGGCATTTTGATGAGTATGCCTTACTGGCAGGAAATGGATTACGGAGATATATGGAATGCTCGAGGCCAGACTGATTTCGGTATAACCAAGTCAAAAGAAGACGGAACGACAGTGACAGCAGGTGTCGATGTGGGTGCAACTATCAATATAAGCGGAGAGGTCACGGTATTTGGCAATGGTGTAGGTGCAGGTATAGATATCGGACCTGTCGGCAGCTATGCATATGAAAATAGTGAATCCAAGTCATTGTCAAAAGGCATAACATGGTCTGTAGGCGGAGGCCAGGACTCTGCGGCACTTATGGTAATGCCTGTTGTTACATACGAATACGATGTTATAATGCCTAAACATGAGGCAACGAAAGAAGAACAGGCTGCCGGCAAGAGCGGGACTATTGATGAATTAGTTGCACCTCTGGCATGCACTACTACATTCGAACCTGTCATTACGGACTTGTCTATAAACACATATAATGATGTGATAGAAGAATTTAACGCTATGGCAGAAGCTTCCGGCAACAGTCAGGATAAGCTGCCTCTCATTGATCTGGAAGAAATATATGCAGATGCGAAGATAGGTGATCCGAGCAGCTATGAAGGAAATCCTAAAGACATAAGCTCACTTGAGGGTGAAGAAGGAAAGGGATATTATTATGTAGGAGAGGTACATGCACAGACAGGTAAGGATAAATCTGTAGAAACCCTGAGTATCGAAACTACCAACAGCAGCTCTGAATCCAATGGTTTTACTGCAGGACTCAAGACAAGTGTGATGGGTAAAGTGATTGGCGGCCTTGATTTAATGTCCATCGTATCTGCGACAGGGAGCGTGGGACTTACTATAGATTCGCAAGTTGTAGGTGGTAAGACATGGATATCTACAGAATCGACAGGCATCACTTATTCCGGCGCTTTTGCAAATCTTCCTTCGGAAGCTGAAGGATATGGATATGAATATAGTGCGGGACTTGTTAAGTGGAATGCAGACCTTGAAGGCTTCGATCAGGAACTGGAAGTTGACGGCACTGATGAAATATTGCCGGACAAAACTGTCGTGATAGCACCTGTAGTAACTATGCTTGATGATGCTGCACCTCCTGCTGTTCCGACAAATCTGCATGTTTTGGGAGTTACATCAGACAGCGCAATGCTTGAATGGACAAAACCTACAGGCAAGAGAGCTCCTGATTACTACAAGATCTATTATTCAAAGGATGATAACAGCTATTATCCACTTGACGGTACAGTAGGCAGCAGTGAAACCACACATCTTATTACAGGCCTTAACGCAGATTCGGACTATTATTTCAGAATAGAAAGCTACGACAAGGATACATCTTTAAGAAGTGTCAAGAGTGCACCGGTGGCAGCAACAACTAAGAGCGGAAGTGAGCCGACAATAGTCACACATCCGAAAGATTGCTATGCTAAAGTCGGTGAAAAGGCGCTTTTCAACATAGATGCAAAGGCGCACACAGAGGGAAATACGATTTCATATCAGTGGCAAAAGCTGACGGAGGGAGATTATGGTATCAGCTGGAGTGATATCAATGTGGCATCTGACGATACGATCGGAAGAACTGCGGAATTCAATGCAGCATATGCATCTCCTGACGGTCTTATCAGGACGCAGGATGTAAATAATCTCGACGGCAATGTATACAGATGCGTTGTAGCAGAGCATCAATCAGGAAAACTCGATTACATAGAAACTGTCAGCAATAGTGCGACTCTTCATGTCGGGGACAATGTTCAGGCAGCCGAAAGAGTACTTAAAATTGAAGCTGCAAGAGGCGAAATAAAATCCGACAGTGAGTTATTGTCCGGTGTAGGTGATGATATCGATGTTTCTGCAGTGCTCACAGATTATTTGGGTAATCCGTTATCTGACTACAGCGTGAAATTTGCATTACTGGATAATGGTCAGAGCGGCAAATGTATCAAGTACTTAGATGGCAGCACTGATTCTGAAGGAAAGGTATCGATAAGCTTCGAAGACGTAGCTGCAGGGTCTTATGAGATTATTGCTGTCGTAAAGAAAAATGACACATATAAGGTAACTGTTTCCAACAGTATCAAACTTACAGTGAATGAATCATATGACATAGTATATGAATTGAATGGAGGCATTAACCACAACCTCAATCCTGTAAAGTATGCGACAGGAACAAAGTATATCTTGCTGAGAGATGCATCCAGAGCAGGTTATGAATTTACCGGCTGGTATCTCGATGTCGAACTCAAGAATAAAATAAACGCAAAATGGTTTGATGTGAGTGAGCATAACGATGTGTTGATTTTATACGCCGGATGGAAGGAAATTGAGGATGATCCGACAGATTCTGAAAAACCTGATGATCCGAACGAACCGGGAACTCCGGAAGATGATGGACAGTCGGATAAAGACAACAGCGACAAGAATGATGCT
>JAUMXT010000118.1 GCA_030529015.1 Bacillota bacterium
AAAGAAAAACAGGAAGAACTCCTAAAAGAAATAAAAGAGTCCGAGGACAAACCTGAAGAGAAAGTGGAGGAATAATCATGAAAATATATAATACGCTCACAAGAAAAAAGGAAGAATTCGTACCTATCGAAGAAGGTAAGGTGAAGATGTATGTCTGCGGACCTACAGTATATAACTTCTTCCATATCGGTAATGCCAGACCGTTCGTAGTGTTTGATACTATGAGAAAGTATCTGGAATACAGAGGTTACAAAGTAAAGTTCGTTCAGAACTTCACTGACGTTGATGACAAAATCATAAACAGAGCTAAAGAAGAAGGCATCTCAGCAGGCGAAGTCAGCGAAAAGTACATTGAAGAGTATTACAAGGATGCGGCAGCGCTCAACGTTAAGAAGGCTAATGTACACCCTAAGGTAACAGAAACAATGAAGGACATCATAGGATTCGTTCAGGACCTGATCGACAAGGGATATGCCTACGAAGTTGACGGAGATGTTTACTACAGAACAAGAATGTTTGAAGGCTACGGTAAGCTTTCCGGTAAAAATATAGACGACCTTATTGCCGGAGCAAGAATCGCCGTAGGCGAAGATAAGGAAGATCCACTGGATTTTGCACTTTGGAAGAAGAGAAAAGAAGAAAGCGAAATCGCTTGGGAATCACCATGGGGAATGGGTAGACCGGGCTGGCATATCGAGTGCTCTGCAATGTCAAGAAAGTATCTTGGCAAGACTATCGATATCCATGCAGGCGGAGAAGACCTTCAGTTCCCGCATCACGAAAACGAAATCGCTCAGTCAGAAGCATGCAACGGACAGCAGTTTGCTAATTACTGGATGCATAACGGATATATCAATATCGACGGAACAAAGATGAGTAAGTCTCTCGGCAACTTCAAGACAGTAAGAGATCTGCTTGAAAACTATGACGGAGAAACTCTCAGATTCCTGATCTTAAGCGGTCACTACAGAGGACCTATCGATTTCAGCCCTGAAATACTGACACAGTCAGAAAACGGACTGAAGAGAATGAGAAATTCCAAGAGCAATCTTAAGCATCTGATCGCTGCAGGAGAAGGCTCCATGACAGATGCAGAAAAAGAAACTCTGGCAGGGTTCGATGCATACAGAGATAAGTTCATCGAAGCTATGGATGATGACCTGAACACTGCAGATGCGATTTCAGTAGTATTCGAACTTATTACTGCTATCAACACAGCTGTTAAGGATGGAGCTTCTAAGGAATTCGCGCAGAAGGCTCTCGATTTCCTTCATGAACTTACTGCAGTACTCGGTCTGCTTCAGCAGGAAATCGAAGAAAAAGTTGAAATCGAACCTGAAATCCAGGCACTGATCGATGAAAGACAGGCTGCAAGAAAGGCTAAGGATTTCGCAAGAGCAGATGAAATCAGAGACATACTGAAGGCTCAGGGAATAACATTGAAGGACACTCCACAGGGAGTGCAGGTCATCAGAGACTAATGAATATCAAGAACATGAATACAACGGCGCTGGCATACATGGGTGATGCTGTGTATGAGCAGGCTGTAAGAAAGCATATTTTGGAGGGTGGTCTCGGAGATGTCAACAAGCTCCACAGACTTGCCACAAGGTATGTGAGCGCACCGGCACAGGCCACAATCATCAAATCGTTATTCGACGATTTGACGGAGGAAGAGCAGAAACTCGTAAAACGTGCCAGAAACAGGAAGTATCACACTAAAGCCAAGAATGCAGACCCCGTAACATATAAGTGGGCGACTGCATTAGAAGCGCTGATTGGATATTTATATTTATCCGAGGAAGAGCAAAGACTTGAGTGGGTTATGAAAAGGGCGATTGAGATAATTGAAAAGGGGACAGCAAATGGCTAAGAAGAACAAACAGAAAAAGAAGTATACCAACAAAACAGGCGAGATGCTTTTTGATTACATTAAGACAAATCGCGAGTATTCTGATGAAAACAGAAGAAGACAAGAAGAGGAAGGGGTCAAGACAACAGGTCTTAAGAACCTTAACTCCATGGAAAAGACTTGCGTAGTTATAATTGTTCTGGGAGTAATCGGTCTTATAGTCAAGTATTTGGTTTTATAGGAGGGAAGAAGATGAGTAAAGCTGATGTGATTTTCGTAAACATGTGTAAGGATATCTTGGACAATGGTTTTTCAAGTGAAGGTCAGGAAGTAAGACCAAGATGGGAAGACGGTACACCTGCCCACACAATCAAGCGTTTCGGAGTAGTGAACAGATATGATCTTCAGGAAGAATTTCCTGCCCTTACTCTGAGACCTACAGCTATTAAGACTGCGGTAGATGAGCTTCTCTGGATATGGCAGAAGAAATCAAATAACATCAAGGACCTCAGAGGTAAGATCTGGGATTCTTGGGCTGACGAAAACGGTTCCATAGGCAAGGCTTACGGATATCAGCTGGGAGTTAAATATAAGTTCCCGCATGGTGAGATGGACCAGGTAGACAATGTTATTTGGCAGTTAAAGAAGACTCCTTATTCCAGAAGAATAATGACAAACATATATAATTTCGCCGATCTGACAGAGATGGGCCTTGAGCCATGTGCGTACAGCATGACATTCAACGTTACGGGAAACAAGCTAAATGCTATCTTAAATCAGCGTTCACAGGATATCCTGGCGGCAAACAACTGGAATGTTGTTCAGTACTCTGTTTTAGTGCATATGCTGGCTCAGGTCACAGGTCTTGTTCCGGGAGAATTCGTTCATGTGATAGCTGATGCTCATATCTACGACAGACACGTTGACATTATAAAAGAGCTGATCGAAAGACCGCAGTACCCTGCGCCTAAATTCAGCCTTAACCCTGAAATCAAGGATTTCTATGATTTCACAATTGACGATATCAAGATCGAAAATTACGAAAAGAATCCTCAGATAACAAACATTCCTGTAGCAGTTTAAAATCTGCCGGGGAGTGGGTTTTGCATGAAAGGAACGAAAAGGAACGAATATGAACGCGATAGTAATAGTGGATAGCAACTGGGGAATCGGCAAAAACGGTGACCTGCTGGTACACCTGCCGGGAGACCTTAAATACTACAAAGAAAAGACTACGGGAAACGTAACTGTTGTCGGCAGAAAGACTCTTGAGTCCTTTCCGGGAGGAAAGCCTTTACCTAACAGAACGAATATCGTGATAACAAGGGATGCCGATTACGAAGCAGAAGGCTGCGTGATTTGCAGATCCAAGGAAGAAGCCTTGGAAAAGATAAAGGAATACGATCCCGAGAAGGTATTCATAGCCGGCGGAGCTGAGATATATAAGCAGTTCATGGATGATTGTGATGGATTCTATGTAACTAAAATATACGAAAGCTTTGATGCGGACAGATTTTTCCCTAACTTAGATGAAATGGGATACAAAGTAGTATGGGAAAGCCCTCTTCAAGAAGAAAAAGGTTTGACATACAGATTTCTGAAATACGAAAGACCATAGTTTTAAATAGGACAGAGGTAAAATGTCACAGATCATAATTGGAAGGAACGCCGTAAGTGAGGCGCTCAAAAATAACAGAGAAATAGAAAAGCTCACCGTTGCAAAGGGCGCGGAGGGCTCTGTGAAGCAGATAATAGGCAAGGCAAAGGATAAGAAAATTCCTATCTATTTCAGTGAAAAATCACGAATGGATAAGCAGGCGGCAGGCGGCGTGCACCAGGGTGTGATAGCTGTGGTTTCCGACTACGAATATTGCACGGTAGACGACATACTGGCAAGAGCTGAACAGCGCGGTGAAAAGCCGTTTATAATAATCCTTGATGGCTTGGAAGATCCGCATAACCTGGGAGCAATCATGCGTACTGCAGAATGTGCCGGAGTGCACGGAATCATTATTCCAAAGCGCAGATCGGTGTCAGTTACGGAAACGGTTGCCAAGACATCTGCAGGAGCAGTGGAATATATGCTCTGCGCAAAGGTTACAAACATAGCGGCAACTATCGATGAACTGAAGGATAGAGGCGTGTGGATAGGCGCTTGTGATATGGGAGACAACATGTACTATCAGCAGGATCTCACAGGAGCCATAGGTATCGTTGTCGGCGGTGAAGGTTCAGGTGTCAGCAGACTGGTGAAGGAAAAGTGTGATTTCGTTGTTTCAATACCGATGAAAGGTAAGATCACATCTCTTAACGCATCAAATGCGGCATCTATCCTTATGTACGAAGTGGTCAAGCAGAGAGGTTGATATAATGAATTTAAGCGAAAGCTTGTCTGATAAAGAACTTGTAACCAAAGCACAGGCCGGTGATCAGAAGATACAAGAGTACCGTTAAGATAAAGGCCAAGATGTACTATATGGCAGGAGCCGATGAGGATGATATCGTGCAGGAAGGCATGATAGGACTGCTTAAGGCCATAAGACAGTATGATCCGGAGAAGGAAGCTGCATTTGGCACGTTTGCGAGCCTTTGCGTTACAAGACAAATAATAAGTGCTATAAGAACGGCAGGAAGAGATAAGCATAAGGCTTTGAACACCTCCGTTTCTTTGAGCGACCCTTTAAAGGATGAAAACAGCGAAATTACGGTAGAGGATACCCTTATTACAAACACGGCGGAAAATCCGGAAACGCTGCTGGTCTTAAAGGATATCGCTTACTACATTTTGCATAACGGTGATAACATATTGAGCGACTTCGAAATGGAAGTTTTGAATGAGGTTTTAAAGGGCAAGGATTACGATAAAATTGCTCGGAAATTAGGGAAAAATCCTAAGTCTATCGACAATGCAATGCAGCGTACAAAGAAGAAGATTGTGGCCTATCTGTGGCGCTGATATTTATTGACATTGAGTATAAAATATAGTACGATGACTATGATTGGCGTGCTGCTGTAGCTCAGTCGGTAGAGCACTTCATTGGTAATGAAGAGGTTCGGCAGTTCAAGTCTGCTCAGCAGCTCCATTATTTTTTATTTTAGGAGGAAATAACAAGATGGCAAAAGCTAAATTTGAAAGAAACAAACCGCATATCAATATCGGAACAATCG
>JAUMXT010000119.1 GCA_030529015.1 Bacillota bacterium
CATCAAGCGCCATGTAATGTTCTCTAAGGAATACGGGAACAAGTGCTGTATGCCAGTCGTTGCAATGGATCACGTCAGGGAAAAATCCCGGGATGTGCTGCAGACATTCCAGCACGGCTTTACTGAAAAACGCGATTCTCTCTCCGTCATCTCCATAACCGTATGGTTGTTCTCGCTTGAAATAGTATTCGTTATCTATGAAATAATAAGTAACGCCTTTTTCTTTGAGCATTTCGACACCGCAGTATTGATTTCTCCATCCGAGTGGCACTGTGCATTCAGCAACCTTTTTCATGCGGTTCAAGTAGTGTTCGGGGATAGTATGCAGTTTAGGCAAAATAACGCGCATATCCACGCCTTCTTTGCAAATCGCTGCCGGCAGCGATCCGCCAACATCTCCGAGACCTCCTGTTTTTATAAATGGGTCTGCTTCAAAAATTGCGTACAGAACTTGAAGTTTCTTATCCATAGTCTTCTCCTACAGTTTCTGATTTTTCTCTATTACAAGCGGTGAATATTTCGTACCGCTGAGGCGTACATTTTCACTTACATATGCGAACTTGTCGCAAATAACGTTTTCCAGTACAGCACCCGGCTCTATAACGCATCTCTGAAGAATAACACAGTTCTTCACTACTGCACCCGCGCCGATTTTAACGTTACGTGAAAGTATACTGTTTTCGACCGTACCGCCTATTATAGCACCGCTGGAAACGATGGAATTTGAAACTTTGCAGCCTTCAAGATATTTGGCCGGAGGTGCATCCTGTACCTTTGTAAAGATCATCTTGCTGCTGTTAAACAGCTCTTTTCTTACTTTAGGATCCAGCATATCCATAGAGCACTGCATATAATCATAAGTACTGTCAACTGCTCCGACATATCCCGAGAAATTGTATGTAGTGATTTTTAGTCTGCCTATGTTATCTGTGATGATTTCCATCATGTCAATGTAATCCATGTTGGAATACCATTCCATCAAGTTTAAGAGTGTTTCTCTGTTGATGATGAAACAATCCATAAACCACGCCGCTATGCCGCTTGTGGCCACATCACTCAGACCTACCACATTCCCGTCTCTGTCTACGTCGAGAAAATGTCCCTGTTTCAGGTCTGCGTTGGCAACTTCTTTGCAAAGCATAGTTATTTCTGCGCTGTTTTCTTTATGTTGGTCTACTGCTTGATGGAAGTCGATATTATAAATCTTGTTAGAAGCACTTACGATAACGTAATCCTCTGTAGCTCTGTCCAGGAACGGTCTGTTATTGATCAAGTCTCTCAGCAGGAATTTTCCCTGGAAACGTTTCATACCGTAAGCCGATCCCGGCAAGATATAAAGTCCGTCATCCTTTCGTGAAAGTGACCATTCTTTACCTGCACCCAGGTGGTCTATCAGCGATCTGTATCTGTAAGCCGATGTCACACCTACCGTACGTATACCGGAGTGCACCAGATTAGACAGCGGGAAGTCCACCATTCTGTATCTTCCACCGATAGGAAGTGTAGCAATAGGACGTATGTCCGCCAGCTTACTAAAATGTTCGCTGGAATAATTTGTCGTTATAAGACCCATAACATTATTCATTATTCTTACCTCCTATCCTATTTTTTATCAACAACTTCGTTGTCGCCTATAACTGCTATTTCGGAGCCTGCGGCATCACCGAATACTGCGTCTTCTTCAATCACCGTATTCTCTCCGATGATTGCCCTTTGCACCTTGGCACCCTTCTTGACTACTACTCCCGGAAGCAGGATAGAGTCTAATACTTCAGCGCCTTCCTCTACCTGAACGTCAAAGCTCAAGATGGAGTGCTTGACAGTGCCGTAAACGCTGCAGCCGTTGCATACGAGGCAGTTATCTACCACTGCATTCGGGCCGTTATATCCCGGAGGATACATGTTGGAATTGCTGTATACCTTCATGTCCTCTTCAAAAATGTTGAAGCCTGAATCAGGATCGAGCAGTTCCATATTTGTTTCGTAATAACTGTCTATGGTTCCAACGTCTTTCCAGTATCCGCTGAAGGTATATGCGTAGATTCCCTTGCCTTCTGAAAGCAGCATCGGGATTATATTCTTACCGAAATCGTGATCGGAATCTTCGAGTTCTCCATCAGCTAACAGCGCCGCTTTAAGAACAGGCCAGCTGAATATGTATATGCCCATGGAAGCCAGGTTGCTGTCCGGTTCCTTCGGCTTTTCTGAGAATTTGAATATCTTATTGTTTTCATCAGCGGTAAGTATGCCGAATCTGCTGGCTTCTTCCATTGGAACTTCCATTACCGAAATAGTAAGATCGGCATTATTCTTTTTGTGGAAATCCAGCATAAGGCTGTAATCCATTTTATAGAGATGGTCTCCTGAAATTATGAGAACATATTCAGGATCGTAATTATCGATAAAATCGATGTTTCTATAAATAGCATCTGCTGTTCCTCTATACCACTGTCCGCCTAATTCTGTAGCGTATGGCGGTAAAACGAATACACCACCGTAGGCATCATCGAGATCCCACGCAGCACCTGTTCCGATATATGAATTTAAGAGCAGCGGCTTGTACTGTGTCAAAACACCGACAGTAGTGATATCGGAGTTGGCACAGTTAGATAAGCTGAAATCGATTATCCTATACTTTCCGCCAAAGGCCACTGCAGGCTTGGCTATCTTCTTCGTAAGAGCTCCCAGACGGCTACCTTGCCCGCCTGCCAGAAGCATTGCCACACATTCTTTTTTCTGCATAAGCATAATGGTACCTCCTATACATGCCAGATATCGTTGGCGTACTGCATTATCGTTCTGTCACTGCTGAAATGTCCTGCTTTAGCTATATTTGTAAGAGACATGTTGAGCCATTTCTTTTCGTCTCTGTAGGCTTTGCCTGTCTCATACCACGCTCTCATATAATCTCTGAAGTCTTCCAGTACGAAATACTCGTCTCCGTATCTGAGAAGCGCATCTCTGATGCTCCAGAATTCAGGTCCGAAGTTATCAAAGAATCCGTTTACCAGCTGATCGATTATCTGTTTGATATCTTCATCGCTGTTATATACATCTTCGGAGAAGTAATCTCCCTTGATATAATGCTCTTCCACCTGTTCGGCGCTGAGACCGAAGATGAATATATTATCATCACCGACCAACTGATGGATCTCAACGTTGGCGCCGTCTTCTGTGCCGAGAGTCACCGCACCGTTGAACATGAACTTCATGTTGCCTGTTCCGCTGGCTTCCTTTCCTGCCGTCGATATCTGCTCGCTTATATCCGCTGCAGGATAGATGATCTGCCCCAGACTTACGCTGAAGTTTTCAAGGAAGACTACCTTGAGCTTTCCACCGATGTCAGGATCGTTGTTTATCATATCCGCAACCGTATTGATGAGCCGTATGACTTCTTTGGCAAAATCGTAGCTCTTGGCTGCTTTGCCTGCAAACACAAACGTGTACGGCGGGATATCAAGTGACGGATCCTTCTTCAGCATATTGTACAAGTACATCACTTTGAATATATTAAGAAGCTGTCTCTTATATGCATGTATTCTCTTCACCTGGATATCAAATATTGATGAAGGGTCTACATCGACGCCGTTCTTTTCTTTGATGTACTGTGCCAGTCTGCATTTATTATCGTATTTGATCTGCTTAAGCTGACCGAGGAATTCCTCATCATCGCGATACTTAAGCAGCTGCTCGAGCTTATATGTATCCCTCTTCCAGTCTTCGCCTATGCTGTCTGTTATCAGCTTCGTCAGCTTCGGATTTGCTTCGATAAGGAATCTTCTGTGACTGATGCCGTTAGTCTTATTGTTGAACTTTTCAGGAGTCAGCTGATAGAATTCCTTAAATACGTCTTTCTTCAATATGTCGCTGTGGATAGCGGCAACTCCGTTTACCGAATGGCTGCCGATGATAGACATGTTAGCCATCTTCGCCTGACCGTCCCACAGGATCGAAGTCGCCTGCAGGAATTCCTGACGTCTGTCCATGTTGCTGTCGATACTTTCTCTATATCTGCGGTCTATTTCTTCGATGATCATATAAACTCGCGGAAGCAATCTTTCGAGAAGGTCAATAGGCCATTTCTCGAGGGCCTCCGGCATAACCGTATGATTAGTGAAGGAAATAGTCTTTGTGGTGATTTCCCACGCCTCGTCCCACTCCAGATTTTCCTGGTCCATAAGCACTCTCATAAGCTCCGGTACGCAAAGCGCAGGGTGTGTGTCATTTATATGGATAGCGACTTTTTCAGGGAAATCTTCCCAGCTGTCTGTGCCCGTTCTCTTTTTATATGCTCTGATTATGGAAGCTATACCTGCCGCAACCAGGAAATATTCCTGCTTAAGTCTCAATTCCTTGCCTTCAGGTGTACTGTCATCAGGATAAAGAAGAGTCGTTATAGCTTCGATATCGTTTCTTTCCTTAACTGCTTCGCTGTATCTGCCGCTACTGAAAGCATCCATGTCGAGCTTTTCTTCTACAGGTTCTGCCTGCCACAATCTAAGCATGTTTACTGTGTTGCCGCCGTAACCTACGATAGGCACATCGTACGGTACTGCCAGCACCGTCTGATAGTTGACGTGCTCGAAATGTATCTTGCCGTTTTCGTAAGTACGTTCGACATTACCTCCGAATCGGATCTTAACGGATCTGTCAGAGTTTCTGATTTCCCATGGATAAGCCTTAGTCAGCCACGGATCGGGTTCTTCGATCTGACGTTTGTCTTCTATCTTCTGCTTGAAGAGTCCGAATCTGTATCTGGCACCCATCCCGATTCCTGCTATATCACAAAATGCCATAGAATCCAGGAAGCATGCAGCAAGTCTTCCAAGGCCTCCGTTTCCCAGTGCCGGGTCAGGTTCCATAGTGCAAAGCGCATCCAAGTCTTCTCCCAGGTCCTTTAGTCCTTCGCGCACCATGTCTTCTATATTAAGATTTACAAGATAATTTTTAAGGAGCTTGCCG
>JAUMXT010000120.1 GCA_030529015.1 Bacillota bacterium
CACCGTTAGCATTAAAGGAAACGGTATAGGTTACAACAGGAATATCCTCCCAAACCGCTGTCACTGTTGTATTAGCAGTTACATTGATAGTATCGCCGACTGCTTTTTCATTTCCTCCAACATTCCATGCCTTAAACTGCTTATTTGCAGGAGGTGTAAATCCATTTGCAGGAAGAACATAATCACCTGATACGTTGGTTACGTCTGCCATTGTACCTGTACCGCCGTTTGCCTCAAAAGAAACGGTATAGGTAGCTGCTCCTCCAAAGTCGGGAACTATAACAGTTGCGTAGTTCGTGCCGGCATTGTAGGTAGAAGTTTGTCTGTAACGAACATAATATGTTCCGGGGTGATAAACCTGAGTCTGTCCGTCCGAGCAAGCTCCCTCAGTAGAATGGAAATCGGTGTATTTACTCCATTCCATAGCCGTTGTTGTCCCGGTTATATAGCAATCATAACCGCCGAGAGTTGTAGGAGCTACACCGGCTAATCCGGTAGGTACGGCAAGGTTATCGCCTTTTGTAACATAAGCGGTTGGAGCACTTACAATGCTTCCGGTCTGTACCGAGCTTGTTACAATACATTTGAGAGTGCTGTTAATGTTATTTTCAAGAAGGATTGTATAGGTTTGCTCGTTAGCTCCTGTAATATTATTACTTGCATCTCGTACCCATTGATAATGTAATTCACCTGTATTATTTGAATTTTCTACGGTTGCCGTCAATGTAGAGCCATATTTAGCATCACCTGTAATTGTTACAGTTCCGGTAAGTGCCGGAATATCCTCCCAAACTGCTGTTACTGTTGTGTTTGCAGTTACGGTAATAGTTGCTCCAACTGCTTTTTCGTTACCGCCAACGCTCCACGCTTTGAATTGTTTATTTGCAGGAGCTGTAAATCCATTTTCAGGGAGAATATAATCACCTGATACATTGGTTACATCTGCCATTGTACCTGTACCGCCGTTAGCTTCAAAAGATACAGTATAGGTAGGAACAGGCATATCATAACCGCAAACATCACATTCATAGTCTGCCGTATTATCCTTATGAAGTTCAGACTCTATCTTGCTGTGTGCTTTATCTGGACAAGCAGGATCGGTACATTCTTTCCAGTGGTTGGTTTCATTTTTGCCGTTAGGAACTGCACCATATATATGCACGTGTTCGTTGCTCGTCCAAGTAATTGTAAATTCATCTGATGTATCAACAAGTACTATCGGCCAACATTCATTCACATCGTCATATACATCGCCTTCTGCATACGCTTTTATTCTGAATGTTACGGACTTGGCTTCATTGGATGTGAAGTCAAAGCTAAACGCATCCCAACCGCCGCTTACTTCCTGATAGAGTTTCCACTCAACACCGTCTTTGTACTCGATCTCATATTTTTCAACATAGAAATTCTTATCTGCCGTAACAGTAACGGTATCTCCTACAACGACCATATCACCTTGAGGCTGTGTGGTGAATTGTTTTGCTTCCCAAGTTACTGTAAAGGATTCACTAATAGCCACAGTTGTAGTATCTTGCTTTGCCATAAGGCGGAACGTAAAGGCACCTGCATTACTGGATGCGAAAACAATATACTGTTGTCCATACGCTTCATCAATTCCGTTTCCGGCATGTGCGCCGTTATACTCAGTAACCCATTCTCCGGTTTCAGCATTATAAATCTGGGCGAGAACATCGTTGTAGGTGATAGACGGATCAATAGTAAAGTTGTCTACGTAATATTTTATCTGTATACCTGCAACCTCGGACGCATCGGATGGCTGCTTTGTAAATCCGTGAGGTGCATCATAATCATTCGTGTCTTTCCACTTAGCTTCAATGATCAAATCCTCGGTTACGGAAATCTTATCTCCGGGTTGCTTCAACAAGCCTTTCACTCGCCAACCTTCAAATACATATCCGGTATTAGGGGTGTATGTTGGTTCGGGAAGTGTGTACTCGCCTTCTTCAACCTGCACAGACTGCATTGTTCCCGATGCATAACCGCCGACGTTATTGAAACTCACATACCATTTCGTCTTTTCAGGCTTCGGGAAGGTGTAGCTTACTCTGATTTCGGTTTCGCTGACTACATTGACATTTGCGTTATTTGCATTGATCGTAGCCGTAACGTTGTTTGCAAAGGTATATCCGTCCTGCGCAACGAGTTTAATGCTTACAGTGTAGTCGTTATCATTATTAAATTTTGAACCGCTAACAGCAAGCTCACCAACAACATCACCCGTCCATTTGATACCGTTCTTAACAGTTGCGGAGTTCTCAGATTTGAGAGTGCATCTATTCGTATCGGTCGTTACTGTGTATTCAGGAGAGTAGCCATTTTGAGGAGCAGTAATGCCGATTCCAATGGTTTCAATTACAGGATTGAGGCACGCCCAAGAAATCTCAAACGGCTCACTATATACTGTTCCGTTAGTATAATTTGCTACAAGTCTAAATGTTTTTGTTGTGTCAACATACGGAGATACTGTCACATATCCACCTGCTTCACTACCTACAGCTTCAAATGGAATGTTATCAATAAAGAGTGCCCATTGTCCGTCAACCTCATACTGAAGTGTTACGGATTCAAGTCCATCAACTTTAGAAACCTTGTACCAATTTCTATACTGTGCATAGTTTTCAAGGTGTCTGCTCTCAGGTGTCTGTGCGAAGTAGTATTCGGTATTCATAAAGTTTATAGTTACTTCGATTGCGTTTGAAAGTGTGTTCCATTCTTTTGTGTAAATGTCTGCGCCGCCTAAAAATCTTTCGCTTGCGCACATACCTTCATCAGATACAAATGTGATGTTCGGACTAAAAGTATATCCATCTGCAAGCTTGATTCTCGTAACAACGGAATAATCTTTTCCTACTTCAACTTCTTCGTTCTCAGCAAGAATCTCTCCGCTCTTATTGAGTCCATGATAGATTGTATAGCTCTTTGCACTGTCGGCGGTAATGGCGCTTGCAGTCGCACCGTTTACAGTTGCGGTAGCTCCTTGTACTGCCGCATTGTATTCTGCGGTAGTCATACCTGCTTCAAGAGCTATGTTATTTACTCTAATGTTGCTTATAACTGTATTATTGTCTTTTTCCTGAAACGTCCATCTGTCAACTACTACGGTATATCCGTCAAACACAGTGTCTTGTGTTACTTTAGTGTCCGTACTGTCGATATACCAACCGTCAAAAACGTAGCCGTCGTAATCCGTTCTGTAAAGAGTCGGAATCGGTACAGACAACTTGTTTTCATTTGTAAGAGTGATGGGGTAATTTTTATTTGAGCCTGTTTGTTCAAAATAAACACCCCAATGCTCCTTGATGGCAAAATCTACTTTTTCAGCTCCTCCTGCTGCAAACACCGATGTCGGCAGTAAGCCAATCAGCATTACCAATGAGAGCAGAATGCTCAAAAGTTTGTTTGTCTTTCTCATAATTTCGTTTCCTCCTTATCATTTTGGTTTGTTAAGTGTTTTTCTGCACATTTCTTGCAACAAACATCGCCTCCGAGTTTTTCAGAATACACCGAACAATCCTCGCAGACCATATCTCCGCATACCGTACAACGATTTAAGTTTAGTCTTACTTCGTTGTTTGCACGTTCATATGCTGCTCTGTGTTCATTAGCATAAATGATAGCCCTTGCTTCTTTTTCGTCATTTGACAGAAATGTTTTCTGTGCAAAGGTGCTGTTGAAGTCATAGGCATGTGCAGGAATTGCTTTCCCGCAACAGTCACAGTAGAAAGTGAATCTGAACTGTTTCATTGATGATTCGTCTGTGTACCTTTTTGTAATCGGACTTAGCATCACCGTGCCTCCTTTCTTGATATAATTTTACTTAATATTTATCAATTTGTATATTAGCCCTAGGGCTACTTTTTGCGTTTTAGGGGGTGGACTTAGGGCTACCATGCCCGATTTTGCGCGAAAAAACCGCCCATTTTTCAATGGACGGTAATTTTATCAATTTTATATGTATTTTTTTTAATTTGGCATAGAGTTCAAATCGGTTTGTTACATCAAACTTTGCAAAAATGGAACTTGTATGCTTTTTAATTGTGCTCTCTGTTACAAACAATTCGTCTGCAATTTCTTTTCTCTGTTTGTTGGCAAGAAGCTTTTCCAAAACCTCTTTTTCTCTTTCGGTAATCCGGCTGACAATTTTATCACAGCTTAATATATGCTCAATATCTTTTTCGCTAAAGAGTGCTGTACTGTCATCGGACTGAATCGTTCCCGACAGATATTCTTCTGCTTTTTTTGAAGTGTTTGCTATTATGATGCTTCCGTTTTCACCCCTGATGCCATACTCCTGTAAAATTCCGTACAAAAGCAAAATGAAAAGCTCAGAAATCACATAGGACACCGTTAAAAATTCAAATCCACGAGGTAAGAATTGCTCTGCTAACCATATTACAATACTGCATAGCACCGCACACAGCAAAAACGTTGTATGAAGCGTGGATGTGATTTTCTTTTTTACTGCGGAATGTATGATTACAAACAGCATTAAAGCGAAGTACGAAAGTAGATATATGTAGTATAGTAAGTGCAGAGGTCCATAATCACGAATAAGCCTCGTAACACCATCTATAACCTCTATTGAAACATTTTTATAATAGCAAGGGAAAAATCCAGGTGTAAGTGTTACGAAAAGCACGGCTATGCTAATAAGTGAAAGTGTAGGCAGAAGCCACTTTTTATAATTAAGATTACATAGATTCAGTATCATTTTCAGCATAAGAAGTGGCAGAAAAACCTGACCTAAATATGCAATCCTATTACCGTTAAGGGCAAAGGAAAGGCTTGGTGCAACCGAAATCAAAAACTGTCCCAAGTTACACACAAACACGGATATAAACATTAGCAATAAACATATATCTTTTTTTCTATCAACTGCGAGGCGCACACCAATCAAAGCCAGCGATATGACGCAGAGGATTCCATAAGCTATACTCATTT
>JAUMXT010000121.1 GCA_030529015.1 Bacillota bacterium
TGGCTGTCTTAGCATTCGTATTAAAAAACAACTGCTCTATCGACGCAACATCCGGTTTTTCTTCATCAATGATTTCTCTTAATGAATCATAGAGATATTCCAATCGCTCTGTCATAGGCATATCAGCATCCGTAGTAACCGCGCCGTAACTGCATACTTTGAACTTGTTTCCTATTTTCTCCACCACTCCGTATCCCATTATGGCATATCCCGGGTCGATACCTAAAATCTTCATAACCACTCCTTTTTTCAGTACAAGTATAACACACAAACATATGTTTGTCTATTGAAAAACTTATTCCCACTATGGTATAATTATTCATACTACCACTAATTATCAGGGAGGGTCATATGCGTATTTCAAGACAAAACAAAATACTTGAACTCATTGAAAACTATGAAATTGAAACACAGGATAAGCTTGTCTCAATGCTTAAGGATCATGGATATGATGCAACACAGGCAACAATCTCAAGAGATATCAAGGAGCTTCAGCTTATCAAGACTCTTTCATCAACCGGCAAGTATAAATATGCAACTGCCGCAAGTCAACAAGGACCAATGACTGATAGATTTTCAAATATTTTCAGAGAAACTGTCAAGTCTACCGCATATTCAGGTAACATCGTTCTGTTAAAAACGTTATCGGGCTGTGCCAATGCTGCTGCAGAAGCACTGGACTCCATAGGACTTCCTCACGTTATCGGGTCTGTTGCAGGAGACAACACCATAATGTTCGTAGTAGATGATCCTGCCAACTCTGAAGAAGTTGTTAAAACATTGAACGGTATGCTGAAGAAATAAATATGCATATGCATAACTATGTAATTTAGCAAAGGGGTTATAATGATCAGACATATAAGCATTAGAGATTTCGCTATAATCGAAAACACTTCCGTCGATTTTCATGACGGACTTAATATGATAACCGGTGAAACAGGGGCCGGTAAATCTATAGTGATAGAAGCAGTAAGCCTTGCTCTCGGGAGCCGGGCAGATACTGCTTTTGTTCGTTCAGGGAAAGAAAAAGCTAAAATCCAAATGGTAGCCGAGTACGAAGGTGAAGAGTACATAATCACCAGAGAGATATCATCAGCCGGCAAAAACACCTGCAGGATAAATGATGAGATCGTTACTTTAGGTACTCTCAACTCATTATGTAAGAAGTTGGCTGACATCCATGGTCAATACGATCATCAGTCTCTCCTTAACCCTGACTACCATATCAAACTTGTCGATCTGTATCAAAAGGAGAACATCGGACCTGCTAAGGATGCCGTAGCTCTGCTTTACGATAACTATACTGATTTAAGAAACAAGCTTAAAGACCTGCTGATACAGGCATCAAAAGACAAACGCGAACAGGATTTCATGGAATTTGAGCTCAATGAGCTCGAATCTGCAAATCTCAAGATAGGAGAAGATGAAGAACTTGAAGAAGAAATCGCACTCCTTCAAAACAGCGAGAAAATATACGAAAATCTCGCCGGCACATATCATATAGGTGTCGAAGCCGAAGGCTCTGCCCTTTCCGGCATCAAAAGGATCTGTGACATGCTTGCCGAAACTTCAAACTATTCTCAGGAACTTGCTGAGCTTTACAACAGAACTTCCGAAGTTTTTTATGAATTGGACGATATCTGCGCTTCAGTGCGAGACTGCCGAGACAGAGCTGTTTTCTCTCCTGAAGTTTTAGACCAATATATAGAACGCTTTGAAGTGATTAACAGATTGAAGAACAAGCACGGCATGAGCGTTTCCGAGCTTATCGACTACAGAGAAAAGCTGGCCGAAAGGCTTTCACATATAGAAAATCTGGATAGCGTCAGAGACAAGCTCGAAAGAGAACTCGACGCCTGCAGCAAAGCGCTGGCCATCGCATGTGACAGACTCACGGAAGCCAGAAAGTCTGCCGCAGCCAGTCTTGAAGTGTTGATTACGGAAGAACTGTCTCAGTTAAACTTCAACGATGCTGTATTTTCCATCGATTTTAAGAAGGCCGACAGTTTTACATCTGACGGCAATGATATAGTGGAATTCCTCATTTGCACCAATAAAGGCGAACCTCTGAAGCCGCTCAGCAAGATCGCTTCAGGCGGTGAAATGTCCAGAATAATGCTGGCATTCAAAAAAATCGTAGGTGACTATGACGAAATTCCAACTATGATTTTTGATGAAATAGATAGCGGCATCAGCGGTATCGCCGCAAGCGTTGTAGGCCGTAAGCTTGCTGAAATCGCAGAAAACCACCAAATCATCTGTATCACCCATCTGCCACAAATAGCAGCATTCGGACATCATAATTATAAAATCGAAAAACATTCAGACGACACCATGACATATACAACAGTGACTGCTCTCACCGAAGATCAGAAGATCGACGAGATTGCCAGACTACTGGGCGGTACTAATATCACCGAGACTACATTGGCATCTGCACGTGAATTGATAGAAGCATCGAAGTAGTCTTGTTTGTAAAAACATATAAGCGAAACGATCCCATCCCAGTGCTTACATATATCTTCCTAATTAGTGCATAAGAGCTTGCTTTTATTATATTTGTACACATATTTTCTGAAGTAAAATCTTTCGCTCTATTGAAAAGGTGTATAAATAGCACAATTACTTTATTCTATGTACTATTTTTCGCTTTCAAATAACAAAGATAAATAAAATAGGTGTATTTCTATTTATTTTTAAATAGTTTATACACCTTTTACTATATTTTACTAAATTTAATTCTAGAAATCTAGCTAACACCGGCTCTGATTCGTTGTATACTATATATTGTTAATCTATTTTTCAAGCATGCTCAACGCCTGTGTATAATCATCGATTATATAATCAGCCAGCTTATTTATCTCTTCCCTCTCATCATCAGAATACTTGTCATAAATAACCGCAACTTCTGCACCTGAAGCCTTGGCCGCTTCGGCGCCTATCAGAGAATCTTCGAAGATCAAGCATTCTGAAGGCTTTAAACAAAGAGTTTCCATAGCCTTAAGATATATTTCCGGATGAGGCTTCATCTGACTCACATCTTCACGAGTGTAAACAAGGGCGAATGTTTCATCGATAGGTGCCTTGGCTAAGATATTCTCATTTTTCGTTCTATACACTTCCATATTATCCCTTTTGGTTGTAGAAGCTATCGCCAGCACATATCCGTTTGTCTTCAACGCCTTGAGAAGCTCGGAAGCGCCGGGTTTATAGTCTATTCTTGACGCGAGCATTTCCTGAGCCAGCTTATACCTTATCTTTATAGCCTCCTCACCGGAGATAGTAAAATCATACTTTTCCTTAAGATCTTCGTAATAGGCGGTATACGGAGTAGGATGACTTTGGTGCTTTCGAACAAGCTCGTCTCTCTGCCTCTGCACCTGCTTTTCACTTAACTCCGCCGCACCGTTGCGACCGAATCTCGACAGTATTTCCATGTCGACAGCATTCCATATACCTACTGAATCTATCAACGTACCATCCATATCAAAAATTACTGCTTTTTTGTTTTGAAACATTTCTGCCTCCAAGTCACTGTTCGTTATTGCGATAAAATCTTTTCCAGAATTTTTTCTACCGTATCTTCAAGAGAATTATGATTCCCTGACACTACGGTTATATCTGCATATTTTTCATAAAGCGGCCTTCTCATATTATAAAGGTCGTCGATCGTCTGCCCCTTACCCATAGCTACACCACGCGTCTTAATATTTCGAAGGCGCTTCTTTAAATCTTCAATTGGAACGTTGATGTATACTGTAACGCCGTTACGTTTAAGATGTTCCATCGCTGCTTCATAGTATACACCGCTGCCGCCTGTTGCGATTACTGCATTTTGGGCGTCGATGCTAAGCATCACCTTCTCTTCAAGCTTCTTGAACGCTTCCACGCCGTCTTCATTGATGATTGCCTGCAAACCCTTTCCTGCACGGGCCTGAATCATCAGGTCAACATCTATATATTGCTTATTCAGTATTTTTGCCAAAAGCACGCCTGTAACGCTTTTACCACACGAAGGCATACCTATAAGAATTATATTGTTCTTCATGCTTCATCACCGTTTATTCATTTTCTGCAATCATCTTCTCAACTTCATCCAGCTGTTCTTCGGAAAACACGGTAACTCCTGCCGATCTAAGCAGCTCCACGGCAGTTCCCTGTCCCGGTATCAGTCCGCCTTCAAACGTTCCGTCGTAGATTACATTGCTTCCGCAGGAAGGACTCTTTTCTTTCATTATTGCGCAAAGCACACTGTGCTCTTCTGCAAGCCTTACGGCTTCGTGTGCGCCTTTCAGATATTCAAAAGTCACATCCTTGCCGGTTCTGGCTATTACCTTATCCCCTACTCTCTGTGCATCTGCTCTCGGTGTGGGAAGTCCTCCGAAAACTTCCGGACACACAGGGATGAGTCTGCCTTCTTCTTTCCACTTCAAAAAACGCGGATCTGTTTCTGCCTTCGACTTGCCGTCATATCTTACAGGCTCTCCTCCGTAAAGGCACTTACTTACCAGTATTTTTTTCATGGTACCCTCCTAAACTGAAAAGAGACAGCATAAGCTGTCTCGAAAATTTAATTTAATATTATAATTTTACAACGTTAGCTGCTTGTAGTCCGCGTTGGCCATCTTCAACGTCAAAGCTAACTCTTTGGCCTTCTTCTAAAGATTTGAATCCGTCACCTTGGATAGATGAGAAATGTACGAATACATCGTCTCCGTCTTCGCGTTCGATGAAACCAAAGCCTTTATCTGCATTAAACCATTTTACTGTTCCTTCATTCATGAAAAAACCTCCTAGTGCATTTGCACAAATATATTTGCAATAATGTATTAAGTTAAAGGTCTTTCATGTAAGAAAAAACACTTTAATTGTTAATAAAAATTACTACACTATTAATATACCTCATACACGATAGTATGTCA
>JAUMXT010000022.1 GCA_030529015.1 Bacillota bacterium
GTCCTGCTTCGCTTCCGTCTAAGCCCCGGGGGCGCCTGACGCGCCGGCTGCCAAGCCGCGGACTTCGTACGCAGGCAGCCACTTGACCTGCACGTCATCACACAGCAGTATCTGCTGCATGATCATAGCCAGCTCGTGATAGCCGTTATCCAGGACCCCGAGAACGTCGAGAGTCAGATTTATTTTAGCGAATGCCTTTATTTCGATTTTCTTCATAACGATAAACCTCCCGGTTTAATTAAAACAGGCGAGTCCTCAAGACTCGCCTGTTGTTATTGCTTCTTATTTCTTGCCTTTTGAATTCTTCTTCTTACCGCTCTGATTCTTAGGGTTAGTTGAAGTGTTCTGCTTAGGCTGTGTCTTAACGACCTTTACCTTGTATTCACTTCCTGTTGCGGAGATAGGTCTTGGTCCTGAAACTCTCTTGTTGGATGATTCTGCTTCTTCTTCCTCTTCCTCGAGAGCTGCCATGATTTCAGCTTCCTTAGCCTTCTTCTTAGCGTAAGCTTCAGCTTCCTTAGCCTTTCTCTGCTGATCCTTAGCTACGATTTCCTCTACAGATTTACCTGTACGCTTAGCTTCCTTATATGGATTTACAGTCTGTGACTTGCCGCTTTCCTTAGCTTCCTTTTCAGCAACTTTCTTAGCTGACTTAGTTGTGAAGAATACCATACCAACCATCATCACGATCATCAGGATCATGTAAACTCTTGTTGACTTCTGCTGGTCGAGAGTTTTGAATGTGATAGTTTCCTTAGCGCCCAGCTTAGTACCGTCTGCTGCCTGCAGGTTCTTGCCGATAGTAAGAGTGTACTTAGTGTCGCCCTTGATAACGCTGTTAGCCTGTCTGGCGTCCTTACTGTGTATGTTGGATGCTACCATCAGCAGACCTTCTTCGTCTTCGCTGTAGTATACCTTGATAGGGATGTTCTTACCGTCAGCACTCTTCAGCTTGAACTGATCAGCATTAGCTGCTTCGATCTTGTCGCTTGTCGGCATAACGTCCTTGTTGAAGTAAATCTTAACCGAAAGGTTTTCTACTGATACGCCTTCGTCCATATCATGTGGGATTGATTCTACGATAGCGAATCCTTCCTTCTGGGAGTTAGTTTCGTTTGCTGCGAAGCTTACAGGTGCCAGAACTGACACTACCATTACCATTAAGCAAACCAGAGCTCCTATTCTTTTCATTACTGTTTTTCCTCCGACTTCTTTTTTCTTAGTTCTTTAAAAAAATCTTTCATTATGCAGCTGCATTCTTCCTGCATCAGTCCGATTTCTATATCTGTATAGTGATTGAGCCTGCTGTCCTGAGGGATGTTAAAAACCGATCCGCATGCACCGGATTTAGGATCCATGGTGCCTATGTAAAGCTTCTCGATGCGTGACCATACGATGGCGCCGGCGCACATGCTGCACGGCTCAGCCGTTACAAACATCTGACATCCGATCAGCCTCCAGCCGCCCAGCTTCGATGCCGCCTGTCTTATCGCCAGCATTTCTGCGTGAGCAGTGGGATCCTTGGCAGTTTCAACTTCGTTGTGAGCTGAAGCAATGATCTCGCCGTCCTTCACTATAACGGCGCCTATAGGCACTTCGCCTAAAGCTGCCGCTTTTTTCGCCTCCTCAAGGGCTGCCTGCATATACTTTCTCATATACCTTACAATGGTATCACATTTTTAATCGGCTATCAAGGGAATTTCCTCAATATGCCCATTATATCTGTTAATGGAAGCAAGCCAGTAACCATAGATATTCCTGCGCCTTTGGTCTTCGGAAACGTTGCTATCGTCAGCCTTGCGCTCCATTCCCAAGATAGGGCACCATAATACAAACCCGCTTTTACCCTCGTCAGGCTGATCCTCAGGCAAGAATCTGCCGGGAACAGCCAGGTAATAGTATTTGTCGCTGTAACCCCAAAGAAAGTGGCCGTACTTCCTTATCGGCCTTTCCGAACCGGGAGATACTACCGGGAAGGCTTCGGCTTCCGTGACCTTTTTCCATACTATTTCCAAGGAGCCTGCGCCGAGCCTCTTTAATGCTTCGCTTCCAAAGGGCACTATGTCGGAGAAAGAATCCTGCGCCTTTGCAAGAGAAATGCACTTTTGCAAAACTACGCGGTTATAGAATTCGTTGAAGGTTCCGGGCGGGGCCGTTAAGGGTCCTTTTAATACAGGGTGGAGCGATTCGTGGTTATTTGTCGAAGACATGGCTGCAACGATGGCTGTGGTAAAGTCCTTTAGGAAGGTGCCGTTTCCGTCAAGATTCGACGCGTTGATACGAAATTCGACAGAGCCGTGTCCGTCTGCGCCGACAGGAACGGTTCCGACAAGATGGTAACATCTGCGCTCGTTGCGGGTGCCGGCTAAAATCAGCTTGTAGATGTATTGGCCGCCCGAAAAAAACTTGACGTTTTCTACTGTGATATCAATAAGCCCGCTGTCGCCTGTGCGCTCGATTTTGATATAGCCGTGAATTTTCTTTGAGGGGTCGTGAGCATAGTGGCGATTTTCCTCTTTCAGAAGGGCGGGCGTTTTAGCAGTTTTCGAAAAATCCATAGGTGTCCTCCTTGTTATCTTCACTTTTTTTTAGTAATATATGAGAAACAAATGATATAAAGAATATTAAGAAAAAATTCTAAAAGAGAGGCGGATAAAAAAATGATCCGATTTTCTAAATATCACGGATGTGGCAACAATTTCGTGATGGTAAGAGAGTGTGAAATCGCAGAAGACGGTAGGTATGCTGCGAAGGGAAACGTTAGAGAAAGCGAATATGCGCGCTTTGCACAGGAAGTGTGCGACATCAACACAGGAATCGGAGCAGACGGACTCATTATCGTCAGAGAAGAGCCGGAGCTGGAGATGGTGTTTTACAATATGGACGGAAGCCGTGCGCCGATGTGCGGTAACGGGATTAGATGCTTCGCATATTATTGTATGAACGAAGGTATCAGAAGCGAGAAGTCGTATGCAGTCAAAACGCTGGCCGGAGACATGATAGTTGAAGTGGCAAGCGAGGAGCCGTTTATGGCCAAGATCAACATGGGAAAGCCGATCTTTGATCCTGCGGCAATAGCTGTTAAAACGGATAGAGAAGATTTTCTTAAGCAGGAGCTTGAGCTTTCGGACGGCAGCAGTTGGACTGTAAACAGCTTGTTTATGGGAACTGTTCATACGGTGGTTTTCGTAGATGATTACGAAGCGTTTGATATCGTGAAGGTCGGCAAGGAGATATGCGAGCATCCGACATACACTGAAAAGACAAATGTTAATTTCGTGAAGGTTATCGATGAAAAAACTGTCGAAATGAAGACATACGAGAGAGGCGTTGGAATGACTCTTGCCTGCGGTACGGGAGCATGTGCGACAGCCGTTGTTGCCAACATGCAGGGCTTGTGTAAATCCCCGACAGAGGTTATACTACAGCTAGGTAGTTTGAACATCGAACTTAAAGATGACGGCAACGTATTTATGGAAGGACCGTCAGTTAAAATAGCAGAGGGAAAGTTCTTATAGAGCTTCAGAAAGGAGAGGTGAGATATGATAAAAGGGTCAATGGTTGCGCTGGTAACACCTTTTACTGAAGATGGAAGTGTTAATTTCAAGAGAGTAAGAGAACTGGTGGAATGGCACGTTCAGGAAGGTACAGATGCTATCTTGGTACTGGGTACAACAGCAGAAACCCCTACACTCACTACAGAAGAAGAGGATGAGATCGTAAGAATCGCTATCGAGCAGGTGGCGGGAAGAATTCCTGTAGTAGTTGGAAGCGGATCCAACAACACTGCTAAGGCAGTAGAAACAAGCCTGAAATACGAGAAGATGGGAGCAGATGCTTTGCTTGTGATTTCTCCTTATTACAATAAGGCTAACAAGCAGGGAATGATACAGCATTTCCTCACAGTTGCAGATGCGGTAAATACTCCTATAATTCTGTATAACGTACCTGCAAGAACAGGCATCAGCATCAGCTATGAGGTGCTGGAAGCAGTATGTAAGCATAAGAACATAGTTGGCATCAAGGAAGCCAGCGGAGATATGTCACTCGTATCAAAGTTCTCTAAGCTGATAGATGACAACTTCACTATTTATTCAGGAAACGACGATATCAACGTACCGCTGATGTCACTTGGCGGCGGCGGAGTTATCTCTGTTCTGGCAAACGTCCTGCCGGGCGTATCTCACGATATGGCTGCGGCTGCTCTTGAAGGAGATTTCAAGAAGGCCAGAGAAATCCAGATCAAATACATGGATCTTATCAATGCGCTGTTCATAGAAACAAATCCTATTCCTGTTAAGGAAGCTATGAACATGCTGGGACTTGAAGCGGGCGGATACAGACTGCCGCTTTACCCTATGGAAGAAAAGAACAGAGCCGTACTCAAGGCTGAGCTGGAAAAGCTGGGTTTACTGTAAGCAGATGAGGGCTGCAGATGCAGTCCTCATATTTTTTAATAGAAAGGGCAAAATATGAGAGTTGCTATTTTAGGCGCAGGTGCCATGGGCAAAGTTCTGTCACAGATGACAGAAGAAAAAGAAGGTTATGAGCTGGCAGGCGTTGTGGAACCTCTTAACGGAGAGACGCTTGAAGCTTTGGGAGAGGTGGATGTAGTTATAGATTTTTCTCATCCGTCAAATCTTAAAATGCTTTGTGATTATTGCGAAGGGCATGGATGTGCAGCGGTTATCGCAACTACAGGGCTCGAGCAGGTGCACCTTGATATGATAGATGAACTGGCTAAGAAGGTTCCTGTTGTATTTTCGGCGAATTATTCGCTGGGCGTGAATGTTATGAAGAGAGTCATCGCAGAAATCACACCGATACTTGAAGATGCCTTTGATATCGAAATCGTTGAAATGCACCATAACAAGAAGCTGGATGCGCCGAGCGGAACAGCGAAGATGCTGCTTGCTGCTGCTGACGGTGATGGTAAATACGATCATGTTTACGGCAGAGAAGGTATGCGTAAGCGTGGGCATGAGATAGCAGTGCACACTCTTAGAGGCGGCACGGTCGCAGGGGAGCACACTGTGATTTATGCAGGAGAAGATGAAATCATAGAAGTAAAGCACAGAGCAGGATCAAAGAAGATCTTTGCGGCGGGAGCCTTGAAGGCTGCGGCCTTTGCAGGAAGCGCAGAGGTGGGCTACTATACTATGGAAGATGTGCTGTTTGGCTAACGAACTAAAGAAGTTTGAGGGAGAATATACGAAAGATGGATGCCAGAGAAATAATCGAATATATAGGAAATGCTGAGAAGAAGACTCCGGTAAAAGTATATGTCAAAGAAAAAGAAGCAGTAGATTTCGCAGGCTGCCGTTGTTTTGGCGCGGGAGATAAGATCGTGTTCGGCGACTGGTCGGAGATCAAGCCTGTGCTGGAAGAAAATGCTGACAAGATAGAGGATTATATCGTGGAGGGAGATGGCAGAAATTCTGCTATTCCGCTGCTTGATACTAAGGAAATCAAGGCGCGTATTGAGCCGGGCGCTATCATCAGAGAGATGGTTGAGATCGGCGACAACGCTGTTATTATGATGGGTGCGGTTATCAATATCGGTGCTGTTATCGGCGAAGGTACCATGATCGACATGGGAGCCGTATTAGGTGGACGAGCTATGGTTGGAAGCAACTGTCACATCGGTGCGGGGACAGTGCTGGCGGGAGTAGTTGAACCGCCGAGTGCACAGCCTGTTGTCGTTGAGGACGGCGTTGTGATAGGCGCCAATGCAGTAGTGCTGGAAGGCTGCAGGATCGGTGCGGGTTCTGTAGTTGCAGCGGGAGCTGTAGTCGTTGACGATGTACCGGCAGGCGTAGTAGTTGCAGGCGTTCCTGCGAGAGTAATAAAGTCCGTAGCTGAAACAAATGCCGAAAAGATCGAAGTGGTTGATCTGTTGAGGAAGTTGTAGATGTGGTCGAAGCATACTTAAAATATAACAATACAAATGAGCAAGGCCTGCTGTTTCAGCAGGCTTTTATAATTGGCATAGAATCAAACTATCTAAATTAATAAAAATGTGTATATACCGGAATGTTTAATCCATTTGTACACGTTATTTTGAATGTTGGCACATAGTTAAGTACAAAAAAGTGCACATTTCAAAGAAATTATTTGAAATGTGCACTATATTCTTTATGTAACTGGCAAATCGTGAAAAAACAAGTGGACAAACCCCTATTTGTGCACGATTTATGCACGTATTACCATAATAAGGTTATGGAACATGCGCTGATTCATTGCCGCGTCAGATATTTATTTAACTTCTACAGTCCATCCCATTTCGTCAGCAACCTTACCTGTCTGGATTCCGTAGAGAGTGTCGTACAGATCCTGAGCAACAGGGCCGATGCCGCCGCCGTTGATGATCATGGATTCGCCCTTGTAGCACAGTTCACCTACAGGTGAGATAACTGCAGCTGTACCGGAAGCGAACATTTCAACGAACTTGCCAGCCTTATAAGCTTCAACAACTTCGTCGATAGCCAGTTTTCTTTCAGTGATCTTGATGCCCTTTTTCTTGAGCAGCTGGATTACTGAATTTCTTGTGATTCCCGGCAGGATAGTTCCGTCAAGCGGAGCTGTGATGATTTCATCGCCGATCATGAAGAAAGCGTTTGATGTACCGATTTCTTCAACGTATTTTCTTTCAACGCCGTCCAGCCAGAGGATCTGCTCGTAGCCCTTTTCGTGAGCTTCTTCCTGAGCCTTCAGTGATGCAGCATAGTTACCGCCGCACTTAGCTTCGCCTGTACCGCCAACTGTAGCACGAACGTACTTGTCTTCTACGTAAATCTTAGTAGGAGTCAGTCCGCCAACATAGTAAGGACCTACAGGACTCAGGATGATGATGAACTTGTAGTGGTTAGATCTTCTAACGCCGAGGAAAGGTTCGTCAGCGATGATGAACGGTCTTATGTAAAGCGCAGTGCCTTCCTTTTCAGGGATCCAGTCAGCGTCAACAGCTACGAGAGCCTTGATAGCTTCAACGTAGAGTTCTTCGTCGATCTGAGGGATGCACAGTCTGTCGTTAGTTCTGTTAGTTCTCTTAGCGTTCATGTCAGGTCTGAAGAGCTGAACTTTGCCTTCAGGAGTTTTGTAAGCCTTGAGGCCTTCGAACATTTCCTGAGCATAGTGGAATACTACTGCAGCAGGGTCCAGGCACAGAGGTCCGTAAGGAACGATTCTTCCGTCGTGCCAGCCTTTGCCTTCTTCATATTCCATGATGAACATGTGGTCAGTGAACTCGGTTCCGAATCTCAGAGTGTTAGGATCCGGCTTTGCTTTTGGGTTAGGATTCTTCTCGATTGGAAAATTGTATTTCATGACATACTCCTTTTGTATATTAATAATATTTTTTTCAAAATACGTAACAAAAATATTTTACAACAAATCGAGTCTAAAGTCTATTTTTTCTTTAAACTCACATAAAAAGCTGATAAAATTAGACCTTGAAAAGAGCAGAAATATCAAACCGGAAGGGAGAACGAATTGTTCAAACTAATATATAAGTCAATAAAGTTCATTATCAAGATGTGCTTGCTGATCGTGGTGCTTACTGTCGTGATGAATATTATCGTAGTAAAATCCTCCGATGAAGATATCGCAGCATATTATAACGGAGACAGCTCCTCCATACCACAGAGCACTGAAGCCGAGCTTGTGAGCATACAGCCGGAATGCATAATGGTCCTGGGTGCGTCTGTCAATCCTGACGGAACACCGAGCCCTATGCTGGCAGACAGGCTGGATGCAGGCATTGAGCTTTATAAGAGAGGCGTTGCGCCTAAGCTCTTGCTTACAGGTGATGACGGGCAGATAGAATACAACGAGGTTCAGGTGATGAAGGACTACTCTGTGGCCGCAGGCGTTCCGGAAGAGGACATCTTCCTGGATCATGCCGGGTTCTCGACGTATGATTCCGTCTACAGAGCATCATATGTATTCGATGTCAAAAGCGCAGTTGTGGTCACTCAGGAGTTTCACCTTTACAGGACGCTTTACGGATGTGACAAGATGGGGATCGAGGCGCTCGGTGTAGCGGCCGATCAGGAAGAATACAGCACCGAGATTTTTTATGAATGCAGAGAGGTTCTGGCAAGAGTCAAGGATTTCTGTATGTGGACGATCAAGCCGGCAGCTACGCTTTTAGGCGAATTGATTCCGATAACAGGCGACGGCATAGTAACTCAGTAAAGAAGACATTTTAGGAGAAAAAATGAACGACATAAAAAGCAAGGTATCGATCGTAAAGTGCGATTCATACGATCAGGTGAAAGTCGATGCGGCGGTGAGAAAGGCCGTGGAGCTTCTGGGAGGACTAGAGGAGATTTTCGAAGGCTCTGCCGATTTAAAGGCGCAAGCTGCAAAGGCGCACGCTTTAGGCTCGCAGGCTATCACTAAGGAGAGCAGTCTCGTGCTTAAGCCGAATCTTCTCGCAAAGAATCCTCCGGAAAAGGCGTGCACAACGCACCCGGCAGTTTTCAGTGCAGTGGGAAAGCTCCTTCAGGAAGAAGGATATACGAACCTTAAATACGGAGATTCTCCGGGAAATCCGGTGATCAAGCCTGAAAAGATCGCAGATGAATGCGGACTTAAGGAGGCGGCAGATGCCCTCGGGATTCCGTTTGGGGATTTTGAAGAGGGTGTTGAAGTGCCATACCCTGAAGGACGAGTTACAGATAAATTCATCATTTGTCGCGAGATAACACAGGCCGATGCCGTGATCAACGTATGCAAGATGAAGACGCATCAGCTTGAAAGAATAACAGGCGCTGTGAAGAACACCTTTGGCTGTGTTTTCGGCATAAACAAGGCTTCATCCCACGCCAGATTCAGTACGGCAGAAACCTTCGCCAAGATGATAGGAGACTTAAATAATCTGGTAGTACCGAGACTGCACGTGATGGACGGTATCGTCGCCATGGAAGGCAACGGACCGCAAAACGGCACACCGAAAGCCATGAACGTGATAATAGCATCGAAAGACCCGGTGGCTATAGACGGACTGTTTTGTCATCTTGTCAGCTTAAGACCTGAGCTTGTGCCAACTAATGTGGCGGCAATGGAACAAGGTGTAGGCACATACAAAAACATAACTGTCGTGACCGAAGACGGTGAAATATCCTTAAAGGAAGCCGGCGAAAGATTCGGAGATAAGAGCTTCGATGTACAGAGAGCCAAGGAATATAAAGGGCAGCTACAGGCGGTAAGATTTCTCGTGCCGTTTCTGACCAAGAAGCCTGTCGTGAGAGAAAATAAATGCGTGGGATGCGGGATATGCGTAGACAGCTGTCCTGTAGAAGGCAAGGCTATCCATATCGACGGCATAGCCGTATACGATTACGACAAGTGCATCAAGTGTTACTGCTGCCAGGAAATGTGCCCGAAGGACGCTATAACAGTCAAGAAGTCCTTCCTGGCAAGAGTAGCCGAAAAGCTTGAAAATTGCAGGATATAATCTTGTGTGATATACTGATTGCAAGGTAAAGGAGGTGCTCATGGTAATGGAACACGGCGTATATGAAGGCAGACGCGGAAGCAGACGCCTCAAAGCAATAGAAAAGCATAAAGAAAAGCTTCTCGCAGAGTTCAAAACGTCATACGACGACTCACGAGAAATGATTTATATGCGCGAAAATGTCCGCTGGGAAGGCGTTGCCGAGTTGTTGTTCATCATGGCGCGCCGAAACGTCCACTTCAGATGGAACGGCCTCAGGGACTACGGCTTTCTGAGCCTTTGCATGAAATGGATCGAAAAAGAGCAGCAGGCGATGACGCCGAAGGCTGCAGAAGAAATGATAAGAAGCATACTGCCTGAAGAAATGTGGCAGGCCCTCAGCGAAGAACTGGAGGCCCTTGAGCTCATATAGACGCTGCGTGCGCGGGAGGTAGAAATGAGATTCGATATCACCATAGACAAAAAAGCGGAAGCTGTCATAGACCGCAGACTTTGCGTGAACTGCGGGGAATGCCTGCAGAATTGTCCGACGGCGGCAATATATGAAAACCAAAAGGCGGTTGTCTGCATGTGCCCTCCGGGAGAGTGCTGCTCCGCAGAGCATATCGAGGCGGCTGACTCCTTCAGAGCTGCAAAGGTGCAGGCGGTGGAAACGGCATGCTCGGTAGGGTGCCCGTTAGGGATAATTCCGCAGACGGTAGCGGCCCTTGTGGAAAAAGGCGAGTATGAGCTTGCGGCAGAGCACATCAGAGCGAGGAATCCTATGCCACTGACAAGCGCGGCGGTTTGCGAGCATTTCTGTCAGGAAACATGTAAACTCGGAGTGTTTTGCGAGGAACCTCTGAACATGAGGGCGCTGGAAAAATTCGTACTTTCGAAGTATGATGCAGAGCCGTTTAAATATGTGAAAAAATACCACAGAAAGGTGGCTGTCATAGGTGCGGGGCCGGCAGGATTAAGTGCGGCTCATCATCTGGCGATGGCAGGTTTTCCTGTTACTATATTCGAGAAGGATGAGGCGGCCGGCGGTGCAGTAAGATGGGGAATTCCTGATTTCAGAGCGAACAAGAAGACGTTTGATGAAGAAATAGATAGAATTTTGTCGGCAGGTGTCGAAATAAAGTACGGATGGCATATCGGCAAGGAGCATTCCCTTGCTGAGCTTAGGGATAACGGATTTGAGGCGGTGCTCATAGCAGTTGGGGAATCTCACGGTATAAAGCCAGAGGTTGAGGAATATGACGCTGAGGGCGTGTACGAATGCGTTGAGGTGATGCGTCAGGTGATTGGCGGCTACGATGAGGGCATAGTGATTGGTGATGATGTTGTCATTGTGGGAAGCAGCGGAACTGCGGCCGATCTTGCCAGAGCTATAAAGCGTATGGGCAGAGACATTATATGCATTACCGAAGAAACTGCCGGTGAGCTTCAGATGTCTAATGAACTTGAGGAACTGATGATAAACGAGGGAATTGAGTTTAAGTATGAAACCTCGGCGGGACAGATCATAATTGAGGGCGGCAAGGTGAAGGCTGTCGAGCTGGTGCAGGGCAATGCCAGAAACCACTTCTGTGATACTGTGATTTTCGTGAACGGACAAAAGTGTGTAACGCAGAACATATGTAATGCGCAGACTTATCCTGACGGTAAAATCAGGATCGATGAAAGATACAGAACTAATAAGGATATGATTTTCGCGTGTGGTGATGCGACAGGTGAAACTGCATCTGTTGTTGAAGCTATCGCGGCAGGCAGAGATGCGGCTGTTGAGATGGTAAAGATCTTAAGCGGCACAGTGCCGGTAGGAAGAGGGAAGAACGTTTCAGGCGCTCCTGACAGCGAGGCGATTTATCCGGAAAACATCAGAAGAGGCATTCCGCAGTATGAGGAAATGATAACAGAGCCGATTCCTGATGAAGAAGCGATTTTCTGGGCAGAGGAAGAAGAATCGGAGAAAGCCGGAGGCATAGCCTTTGAAATAAAAGAAGACGAGACGGCCGCAGAGGCCGAAGACATCACGGCAGTTTTAAGAGCAGCCGGGATAGAAGAAGAGGCGCAGGCCTTTGGATTTGCCGATGATGCCAAACGTGTGGCAATCATAGGTGGCGGTATAGCCGGAATAACGGCAGCGCTGGCGCTGGCAAGAAAAGGCATAAGACCGACTATATTTGAAAAAGAACCGGCCCTTGGCGGAAGCTACAGATGGCTGGCAACCGACAAACGAATAGACAAGAAGGCTCTGGCAGAAGAGCTTGACAAAATCAAGGATTACGGCATAGATGTTGTCTATAACGTGACTGCCGGTGTGAAGCCTAACCTGGACATGCTTATGAAGGAAGGATATGACGCAGTGCTTTTCGCTGTGGGAGATTACGGCGGTCAGCGTCATAAGATTTCGATAGGATCGTGTGCGGGGCTGTTTGACATGGCCTTCGTAATGGGAAACCTTGTTGCCGATGAAAAGGTGAGAGGACTTGGTGGCCGCGTGCTTATTGCGGGCGGAGATGAGATGACATTTGATGCTGCCAGAAAGCTCAAAAACTTCTGCGAAGAGGTGACTGTAATAGCGCCGTGGAGCAAGGGCAGCATGCAGGCAAGAACAGGAGCTGTAGATGCGGCTGTTGCCGAAGGTGTCAACTTGGTGGCCGGTGCATGTGTAACCGGTGTAGAGTGCAAGGACGGCAAAGTATATAATGTCGCCTGCAAAATAACGAATAGAAACTTTAATATCGATGTGCCGTGTGATGCGCTTATCATGAGCGGCGGCGGACCTGATACAGAGGCTGTTGCCTTCAGAAATCTCAAGCTGGATGTGGATGAGGACGGATATTTCGTTACGAACCATAGGCTGGCCACATCGATAAAGGGTGTATTTGCCATCGGCAAGCTCGATATGAGTGCGGCTGATGCGGGTAGAGCCGGTGCAGCAGCTATTGAGAATTATCTTACAGGTGATGACGGATATATCAGTCTTGGTGATAAAGATAAGACTGAAATCCCGACAGATCACGATATGTTGGAAGGCGTAAGGGCAGGCAGAGAAAAAGGCTTCGAAGCAGGCCGAAAGCTGTTTGCAGACGAGACTGCAAAGGTAGAAGCCGGAAGATGCATAGGATGCGGATATCACAACCTGAAGCCTGAGCTTTGCATGGGATGCGGTGCGTGTGTGAGAATTTGTCCTGTGGGTGCTGTAAAGCTGGTGCCTGTAGCAGGTGGCGTAGAGCAGAGCAGGGAGGTGTAACTATGGCAAAGATGAATGTTAGAGATGCTTTGATCGTAGGAGCAGGTCCTGCAGGTGCTGTATGTGCAGCATACCTGGCGAGAGCAGGGCTGGATGTTTTGCTGATCGATAAGGAAATGTTTCCTAGAAATAAGGTTTGCGGCGACATGGTAAGAGAAGGAATGGCGAAGCATATCGTGACGCTCGAGGCTGTAGATGTGCTGGATGAGATGAGCTGCTGCGTGAGAAGGCTGAAGCTTATAGCTCCTTCCGGCGAGCAGGCTATAGTGCCGTTCGAATGTTATGTGCTGCCGAGATTTAAGCTGGACAAGCTGCTGGTGGATACTGCCGTAAGCTGGGGCGTTGAATTCAGGCAGGGCGCAAGGCTGGAGGATGTGATCATCGAAGACGGCAAGGTGTGTGGCGCAGTTGTCAGAGAAAAAGGCGTGCTTCGTGAGGTGCGAAGTCTCGTTGTGATCGGTGCCGACGGCGTTGGTTCGGATGTCGCAAGGATCGTCGACGGAGCTTCTGCGGGCGTTGCAGGCGGTATTGCCGAAGGCGGTGCTGCCGAGGGCGATGAAGGAATGTGGCTCGGACTTCGCGGATACTTTAAGGGTGTTAGACGCGAGCCGGGACTTGTTAAGGAACAGTACGATGCCGGCGGAATTTTCGGTTTTGACGGAAAGCCGGGTCCTGCGTATTTCTGGGCGCTGCCTACAGGTGCGGACGGTGTCGAAAAAGGTATATATAATGTCGGCATGGTCGTAAAAGGTCGAGATGAACATCATTTCTCCGAGCTTACGGAGAGGATGGAAGCTTGGCTTGTAAGCGATGAAATATGTGAAATGTTCGAGGGCGCCGAGCAGGTGAGCCCTTGGGAATACGGAAGACTTGCTGACAAAAGCGCAGGAAGAAAGGCTGTTGGTGACGGATACATCCTTATCGGAGATGCAGCGGCAGTAATGACTCCGCTGATAAATGACGGACTTTCTGCAGCGGCAGATTCAGGCAAAGCTGCGGCTGATGCTGTTGAAGCGGCGTTTAAAAGTGCTGATTTCTCTAAAGAATTCCTGGAGTATAAGTATATGGTCGGCGACGCGAAGCGTCCGGCAGAGTGCGCTTTGGAAGACAAAGCGAAGCTTGATAGGCTGCTGATGGAATCCATGCGGGATCCGAAGACCATGGATGTGATAATCGAAAGACTGGCCAGGGATCCGAATTACAGGAAACTTGTATAGTGGAATTGAATTCAGAAATAATAAAAGGCTCCCATGTGAGAGCCTTTTTTGTATGCGCCGTGGCGGGTTTATTTATGATATGCTTCGTTTCTGATTATTTTAAATGCTCTGTAGACCTGTTCCAGCAGAATCACTCGCATCATCTGGTGCGGGAAGGTCATCGCTGAAAATGACAGCTTGAAGTCTGCGCGTTTGCTGACGTCTTGAGACAAGCCGAGGGAACCTCCGATGACGAATACGATGCTGCTTCTGCCGTTGATGGCTAGGTCTTCAATCTTATCGGCCAGCTGCTCTGATGACAGCCCTTTTCCCTTGATCTCAAGAGTGATGACGAAATCTGTCGGTTTGATGCGGCTGAGGATGTCGTTTCCTTCAGCGACCTTGACTGCCTCTTCATCGGCAGCAGACGGATTGGCACGCAGCGGGCTTTCCTTCAGCTCGATTATGTTTAGATTACAGTATCCGCCGAGGCGCTTGGAATACTCCTTAACGGCATCGGTCCAGTACTTTTCCTTCAGTTTTCCTATGGCTATGACTGTTATATTCATAGTGATCTCCTTGGTTTTGCCGATGGTACGGCTGCGGCTATACTTCGTAGAGACAGCTGCAGCAATCTCTGAGAATGACCTCAACCTTCAGGTCGCGGCCTGTGAAAATGTCTTTTTCCATGAGAGTGTTTTTTACTGCCAGCAAAGCTACCGACGGGTCGTTGTTTTCGCGGCTCAGATGTCCGAGCAGTACGCGTCTCTTCTTAGGCTTGGCCTCGACCAGCCTGCAAAGGCATTGCCCTGCAGTGACGTTTGACAGATGGCCGTTTTCTCCGAGTATCCTGCGCTTGAGATGATATGGGTATGAACCCATCAGCAGGATTTCTTCTTCGTGGTTTGCTTCGAGAACCAGCAGGTCGGCGTCGGTGATTTCGTTGAAGATTTCCGCTGTCATGTGACCGACGTCTGTAACTATGCTGATCTGCCTGTCTGCGATATAGATGCTGTAGCCGACAGGCTCGGCAGCATCGTGAGGGATGTGAAACGTTCTGATGCGGAAGTCGTTTATGTGAAAATCCTCGCCTGTTTTAAAGGTGGCTCGCTTATCTTCTGCTACGGGACGATCGATGGCTGCCCACGTATTATCGTTGGCGTAAGCCTTGATGTTTGGCAGTTTCTTAGTGACGATCGGAAGGCTCTTAACGTGGTCGATGTGCTCGTGAGTTACGAGAAGGCCGCACACATTTTTGGCCTTGACGCCTGCATCTTCAAGCCCCTGAAAAATCTTCTTGCCGGAAATGCCGGCATCTATCAAAAGTGCGCTATTATCGGTTTTTATTAAGTAACAGTTCCCGCTGCTTCCGCTAGACAGGGAACAGAATTGCAATGTCATAATCCAGTCTCCTTTTTACTATATAAAGATACTCCAATTACTTGCTAAAGTCAACGTGGACATAGGGGCGGGGATGTGTTAAATTTAAATTGCGGCCCGGTGTTTTATGATCGCGGCTCGGCATTTTATGATCGCGGCTCTTGAAAATGGGAAATGACGGTGAATCGTGGAAGTTTTTATTATATTTCTCCCGCAAATCGATATTAAGGTGAGAGTATTCTCTTGAATGTGAGTACTGTGATAATAGTGGGAAGAAATGCGACCGAAACTCCCTGAAATGCGAGTTGGGTGGTATTTTGCGGGAACCCGAGAAACTGGATGCCGATAAACGGGAACCCGACAAAGCGGGATGTCGACCAAGAGGAAAGGAACGTTAATGAAAAACGACAGAGTGCTTAGAATATATACTGATGGTGGATGCAGCGGCAACCAGAGTGATGAAAATCTGGGTGGCTGGGGTGCTGTCCTGGAGTTTGGTGAGGCCAGAAAAGAGCTTTATGGAAGTCAGGCCAATACAACCAACAACAGAATGGAGATGACGGCGCTGCTTGAGGCGTTCAAGGCCATCAAAAAAGAAAACCAGGTGATAGAAGTTTTCTCGGACAGCAGTTATCTGATGGATTGCTTCAGAAAAAAATGGTATGAGAACTGGAGAAAGAACGGATGGAAGACGTCCGGCAAGAAACCTGTTGAAAATCAGGATCTGTGGCAGGAACTGCTTCCGTATATCGACCGACACCAAATCAGCTTCTATCGTGTTAAAGGTCATGTGAATCTCAACAGCAAGGTTACGGATTTCGACAAGCTTTATGAGAAGTTTGTCGAGTGGAACGGCGCGGGATTCTCGTATGAGGATTTCATGTACGTGACCGAAAAAACAATCGCGCCGATGAACTGGCAAACATGGGTATAGATGAACTGAGATAAAGAATAAAACCCTTCGTTTCGCGCAACATATAGTTAGCGAAGCGGAGGTTTTTTATTGGGAAAGAAAGCGGGCAGAAATAAAAATATCATATTGGTTTTGGCGGCGTTTGTTGTCGCGGGAGTTTTGGCTGCGATCGCTATCGCAGGGCTACCTGCAGCGCCGACCTTTGGAGAAAAATCCGCAGGGCTGCCTGCAGCGCAGAGAGACCCCGGCGAGCAGCAGCTCGCCGAGACAAAAGCATCCTCCGGGGATAGCCGCAGGGTGATCCTTTCCATGGGGGAGAGGGACGATACCATGTATATAAGCTGGAGCGGGGATGAAGGCGGGCCGAGACTTGTCAGAGTGAGCGACGACAGATACAGCTTGCCGGTGACGGTGCCTGTAAGGGCCGTGAGAACTAAGTTTTTCGGAAAGAGCGAGTACAGATATAATGCGATGATTACGGGGCTAGAGGTGGGCGAGACGTATTATTATGAGATCGGGGACGGCGTGATTTACGACGGGCCGGAGGAGTTCACTGTGTCGGACGGCGAGGTGTTTGCTTATATGGGCGATCCGCAGTTTGACGAGAGCACAGATGATTATGTGGCCTGGGGCGCGCTCGCTGCGAATATGTATGAGACTAACCCTGAGGTGGGATTTGTTTTGCTTGGGGGCGATATGGTAAATTTGCCGAAGAAGAGTCACTGGGGGGCGTTTCTTGACAGCTGCGGTGTTTTTAAAAATGTGCCGATGATGACTGTGCCGGGAAATCATGAGGGCGTTACTTCCAACAATACATATAAGAGTTATTTTCATCATGTGGGCAACGGGCCCGATGGTGAAGCTTTTTATTGGTTTGAAAAGGGCAGGTGCAGGTTCATAATGCTGGACAGTTCGTTCATGACGAAGGCGCGGCAGGTGGCGATGGGAAAGGGCGACTGGAGGAGGACGAACGAGAAGATAAAATCGTGGCTTGAGGAGGCTCTGAGGACGAGTGAAAAGACGTGGAATATCGTTGTGGTCCACCATCCCGTATACGGTCTTCACGACATGTTTACGGTGTCGCCGGAGGTGCGTGAGGAGTGGCTGCCTATAATGGAGGAAGGCGGCGTAGACCTTGTGCTTTGCGGGCATCAGCATGTATATATGCGCACGCGGGCTTTGGACGGGATCGTATATGTGATGGGCGTTTCCGGGGCGAAGCAGAGTAAATACTACAGCGGTATCAACGAGCCGATATACAGTGAGTCGATTTATGCGGCGGGGCCGAACTATCAGATTTTGCGTGCGACCGATGATAAGCTGGAGATAACCTCATACAATGAAAAAGGCAGCATAGTTGATGCTGCCTGTATCAAAAAGGGTGTTAACCCTCCATATTTTCGAATTTTTTGGTAGCTGTGAGGTAATCGTTGAGCGTACCGAGGTGGACGTAATAATACGTGAACCTGTCTTCCTTGAGCGCATCTAAAAGGCCTGCGTCCTTGAGCTTTTTAACGTGCTGGGAGATTGTGGCCTGAGCGTAGTCGAAGTGTTCTACAAGGTCTTTGTTGCAAACTCGCTCGCGCTTCTTGTTCTGAGCCATGATGTAACGGAATATTTTTATTCTGGCCGGATGCGCCAGGGCGTCTGATATGCGTGCGATAAGTAGGATATCTTTTTCCTGCATTTCGTCAAGCTCTTTTCTAAGTCTCATTTCTCTACTCCTTTTATTTATGAATAAAATTCATGATCGTATCTGCAATAAAGCTGTGTCCCTCCGGCAGCGGATGGATGCCGTCGTGATAAAGGCCGCAAGATTTATAGGCGTCGTTCAAATCGACATATTCGATGTCGGATGCTTTAATAAGCTGTGTCAGTTCTTCGAGCTGCGCGTTCACATCATCGTAGTTTATGCCGGCCCCGCTCATCCACAGACGCGAAGCCATCTCGGCATTTACGGGAACCGGAGTGAGCATAACGGGAGTTATGCCTTCGGCGCGTGCCCTTTGGACCATGATCATCAGGTTGTCGAAAGCGCCCTTAGGGGATGCTTCCTTGTAAATGAAGTCGTTGGTGCCTGTCATTATGAATACGGTGTCAGGGGCGTGGGAAATAACGTCTCTGTCAAAGCGGGTCAGGATGTCGGCAGTCGTTTCGCCGTTGTTGCCTTTATTGATGACGTCCCACTTAGTAGCTTCTCTGATGAGAGATACGAAGCACTGACTTCTCTTGAACGGGAAGCCGTTCACTATGCTGTTGCCTATAAAAACGATTTTTCTTTTCATTCTACGGGGCTCCTTTATGTGCATATCAAACAGTATACTTTTAGGCGCAAAATATGTCAACGATTGTCGAGTGAAGTTTTGCACATTCGGCTCATGCAAAAATATTTGCACGCGGCAGTTCTTTATGGTATTATTAGAACAGAAGAATGTTCTCTGGGATGCGTTTTATGGAGGCAAGCATGAGAGAAAAAGATTACCTGGCGATCCTGCAGAAAGGCTCGGACATATTAGGCGAGGCTATACATGTAGTAGATGCCCAGGGGAAGACAATCATATATAACGAAGCCATGGCGAAGCTGGAAAAGATAAACGTGGATGACGCTCTTGGTAAGCCTTTTCGTGAGGTTTTTTCATTTATACCGAGGAATGAAAGTACGTTGATAAAGGCTCTCGAGAAGGGCATCGAGACGACCAACAAGGAGCAGACGTACTTCAATGTTTACGGCAAACAGGTAACCACGATCAATACAACGGTGCCTATAGAAGTGGACGGCAAGGTCATCGCTGCCATGGAAGTCGCCAAGGATATAACCGACATCAAGAACCTTAGCGACACGATTCTTGA
>JAUMXT010000023.1 GCA_030529015.1 Bacillota bacterium
CGAAAAGAACAGCCTGCTAATATCGGGCTCCCAGCCGGAAGGTGATTATGCGCTTCCTATGGATTATATGGGATTTTCTTTCGGCGACTGGCCGGCAGAAAGCCACTTTGATAAACGAACAGGTTGTTTCACTATGAAGCTGCCTGTAGTACGAAACAGCGGGCTTTGCATTATCGATCTTGATGCGGCCGGTATCGACAGGGCTTCGTTTGAAAAATACCCGGCAGCCGGCAGCGGATTCCTCGTTATCGAAGATCATAACGACCGCAATTATCTTGAGACTAATCATTTCGTAAAAGCTTTTATTGAACTTTTTATGGAAAGGATATAAATTATGGATTTTTTAGACAGCATAAAAAAAGTAAAGGATGACAGCTTTATAATGGCTTCCCTCGCAGGCGATGTGAGAAATGCCGCACTCGATGCAGTTGCTGCTGCACTTACCGCTAACAAGGCTGCGATTTTTGAAGCTAACGAAAAGGATATGGCTGCGGCAGAGGCGGCAGGACTTCCTACTCCTATAGTTAACCGCCTGAAGTTTGATGAACATAAGCTGCAGACGTGTGTTACCGGCATCAATGACCTTATCGATCTTGAGGACCCACTTTTTAAGGAATTGCTTAAGAGGGAGCTTGATGATGATCTCGTGCTGACTAAGACTACTTGCCCGATCGGTGTGATCGGTGTGATTTTCGAATCAAGACCTGATGCTCTTGTGCAGATTGCTGCGCTTTGCATGAAGAGTGGAAATTGCGCTGTGCTCAAAGGCGGAAGCGAAGCTAAAAATACCAATCGCGTGCTCTTTGGAATAATTTATGAGGCTGCATTATCCGCAGGACTCCCGGAGGGTTTCGCTGTGCTTATCGAAGACAGGGCAGAAATAAACGAACTGCTGAAATGTCACGACTATGTCGACTTGCTTATCCCGCGCGGTTCCAATGAATTCGTGCAGTATATCATGGATAATTCCAAAATCCCTGTTATGGGTCATGCCGATGGGATTTGTCACGTTTATGTGGACGGGGCTGCAGATATAGATAAGGCGATTCCGATAATTATCGATTCTAAAACTCAGTACGTGGCTGCATGCAATACGGCAGAAACGCTGCTGGTTCACAAAGATATAGCTGAGCTTTTGATCCCGCTTTTGGCTGAAGCTTCAGGCGATAAAATCAGTTACCGCTGTGATGCGCGCTCTATGGGACTTATCGCTTGCGACGTGGCAACTGAGGAGGATTATAAGACTGAGTATCTTGATTATATCTTGTCTGTAAAGGTAGTTGACGATATCGACGAAGCTATCAACCACATCAATCGCTACGGCTCACATCACACCGACTGTATCGTAACAGAAGATAAGGATTCTGCTCAGAAATTTATGTCTCTTGTTGATTCGGCCGGAGTATATCAGAATTGCTCAACTCGTTTTGCTGACGGTTTCAGATACGGCTTCGGAGCCGAGGTCGGTATCAGCACAGGTAAGATCCACGCCCGTGGACCTGTGGGACTTGACGGACTGGTAACTTATAAGTATAAGCTCGTTGGCGAAGGGCATGTGGTGTCTGATTATGCTAACGGAACTGCGACGTTTAAGTTTAGAGATTTGTAGGTTGACCGGGGTTTCGGGTCGCTCGCGGTGTGGGTCCGTAAATTTAATAAATGTACTATATACAGGAAGTTGTTATTGCGAGCACTTCCTGTTTTTTTATGTAAAAATAAAATTACGAAGCAAACGCCTATTTTAACCAAGAAAAAAGCAGTTTTTGTCAAACAACTTGCCGTTTTTCGCGCTTTTTTAAATTTCACGGGCCTAAACCATGACAAATTGGGCCTAAACCATGGCAAATTGGGCCTAAACCCCTCCAATCAAACAATCCTCATTGCTGTATTGACAATTTATGGATATAATTGTAAAATTATACCAGCGAATCCGCCTCACCACACATACAATCCGCCTTGCTACAGCACATCCGCCTCACCATACAACAAACCAACCCGCACACAACACCCATCACCACGAAACGAATATTGGAGGTTGCAATGCTTTATAGTTCTGATGAATTTAAAACGACTGTTATGCAGATGAAGAAACAGGCAAACCGAATCAGGGATGAAATTGCTAAATATGATAACATTCATATCATATGCCGCAACAAAGGAGCCTATAAATGTTATGCCGAGTGTATAAATGGTAAGGAAAAGGCAATTTCAAAAGATAAGCGCAGAATCTATGAGTTGACTAAAGTAGAGTACCTTAGACAGCAGTTTGCGATTCTCGAAAATAATATTTCAGTCATGGAGAAATGTTCTAAGAAATACATTGACCCTACACCCGAGGAGGTGGAAAGGCGGTTTATAAAAAAGCACCCCAAGATTCCGTTAAACGAGATCCTGGTTTCCGAAAATGAGGTTCGCTTCGGCGGCAGCTCCGCCGACAATCTACATATCCCAGCCAGCCAGCTAGGCGGCTCCGCCGGCAATCCCGGCGATGCTTGGGCCAAGGCTCCATACGATAAAAACCCGAGCTTTCCGGAAAACTTACGGTTCAGGACCCCGGGAGGGCTCTTTGTAAGATCAAAATCCGAAGCGATCATTGCCGGATATTTGGAATCGGCTAACATTCCATTTCATTATGATGCCAGGGTAGATTGTAAAACCACATATTATTATGCTGATTTCATAATAAAACGCCCGAATAATACTCTCCTTATTTGGGAGCATTTCGGGCGTGAAAATGACGCTTCATATATGAGAAAAAACTGGGTTCGTGTATTAGATTATATCGATATTGGGTATAGGCCTTGGAACGACCTTGTGTGGACATATGATTCCGACCTTGCCGATTACCGCACGATCAAAACCATAGTCGATCGTTTCGTCTTACATTCGTAGTGCATCTCGTCCCGCACGATCAAAACCATCCTGCCGCGCTAGCCGATATATTCACGCAGCGCTTCGACTGCGTTATCGATATGAACGCCGAGCGGCTGTTCTTCTACGCTGACTACGTGAATGTGGCAGCGGTTGATCGGGAGCAGGATCTTATACGTATGGCTTCCACCGATGGCTGTTGCCATGGCCGGTGTAAGTTCTCCCATCATGGAGTTCGCGTTTAAAATACCTATAACACCCATGACTACATCGACATGCTGCATGTTATGGATTATGGCGTTTTCTCCTGTGGCCCCTTCGTCTGCGCCGGCACGGAGCATCTGACCTGTTGCGGCCGAATTAGTCCCCAGCGCGATCACTTCCAGATCCGGAAACGCCTTTTTAACTTTTTCAACGATGGCTTTACCGATGCCGCCACCCTGGCCGTCTACTACTGCTATTGTTTTCATATTTGCTCCTCGCTTTAATTCATGCTGCCGGGCTTACCAGCCTCTGTTATAGTCTGTATAACAATCAAGGCATACAGGCTTGCCGTTCATAAATCTCATCTTATTCTCAGGCGCAGCTTCCCCGCACACATCGCATTTAAGCGATGTCAGGCTTCGTGCCTTTTCCGGTACGGGAATTCTCGGTGCACTCACATCAAACACTTCTTCCAAAGGTGCACTGAGTACGTACTCTATGTATTCCGGTCCATGCATACCTTCTTTTTTGTCTCTGGCCATTAGCCTAAAGGCATCGCCGGTCCTTCGGTCAAAGAAGTTAAAAGCGAACTTGCCTGTTCCGTGATATATGAGATTCCCTTTGCCGAGGGTACAGCCCAGAATAAACTGGATGCCGTCTACCCCACATGCATCGTTTTCTGTTACACAGACAACCTCTTCATCGCCCGATCTTTCTATATTAAATCTTTTCTGTGCTTCCATGGCTGCACGGACTCCGAGAGCAAGACCCCCGCAGGTATGTCCGTGAAAATCCACGGCCTGCTGCCAAAGTTTACTGTCCATATTACATCTCCACCTTCCGGTTCCGGTTTACAGTTCCAGTTTATAATCGCCGTCTTTTATCTTACCGCTCTTACGCAAAACTCTATCTATCACAAGTGTGAATATAGCCGGAAGTACGATGTGCAGAAGCACTACCTTCCACAGAACATCCAGTGTGAATCCCATATCTGTGAATGTTCCGATCTGGCCTACAAGACCGCAAGTTCCCATGCCTGCGCCCACTGCGATATTAGTCATCTTAAATACGCAGGTCGAAAGAGGTCCGATGATGGCGCCGGCCAAAGTAGCCGGCACGAGTATCCACGGATTTTTGATTATATTTGAAACCTGAAGCATGGAAGTTCCGATGCCCTGAGCGACAAGGCCTCCCACGCCGTTTTCCTTATAGCTCGCAACTGCGAATCCAACCATCTGCGCACAGCAGCCTACAGTAGCAGCGCCCGCTGCAAGTCCCGAAAGATCCAGCATGATACAAATCGCTGCACTCGATATAGGCGCGGTAAGTGCAAGTCCTACCAGCACAGAAATAACAATACCAAAGATGAACGGCTGCCATTCTGTAGCCGTCATGATCAGATCGCCTAACTTCATCATCAGCCATCCGATAGCAGGACCTACAAGCTTGGCTGCAATTCCGCCGATTATTAAAGTAACTGCAGGTGTCACAATGATGTCCACCTTAGTTTCCTTAGAAACAGCCTTGCCGAATTCAGCCGCCAGTGCTACTGCGATAAATGCACCTGCAGGTCCGCCTGCCACAGTTATACCAAAGCCTGTCATGGATGCTCCCATCATGCCTACAACTGTACATGTAAACAAAACAAGTGGCGGAGCCTTAAGTCCCCATGCTACCGCTATACCGATAGCAGCTCCCATATAGGCCTTAGCCTGAGCACCTATCTCCACCATAAATGCAGAGAACATATTGTCCCCGAATAAGTTGGCTGTCTGAACGCCTATAGTGTCGAATATAACTCCGATAAGAAGCGATCCGAACAACCCCAGCGCCATAGCCGACATAGCATCCTGAAGATACCTTTTAGCTGATATTTCTATATCTTTTCTTTTGAGAAAGCTTACACGTTCCTGTGCAGCGCCTCCGCTTTTGTTTTCACTCATTTTACATATCCTTTATAATGGTCATCAAATCAGAGAAAATACCGTAACCTGCCTGAACTATACTTGGGGAATCCTCGATGATCATCATCGTTCCCATAAGATCGGTAGTAATCGAAATAGCCGTAGACGTGCCGTTAACGTCTGCGAAAACATCAAATCTATCTATTTCTTCAGGTGCAACCTTTGCTTTAACTACTCCGTCTTCTTCGTAGGCAGAGCACATAAGCTTGATGACATTGCCGCGTTCAAGAGCTTCGTCTATATCCTTCTTCGTAATATTTTCGATGCCTGTGATATCTATGTCCTTAGGAGTCAGATTTGCGCCCATCATCGCATTGGCAACGATGGCGATCTTAACTGCCGCTTCCTTACCCTCAAGATCATTGTTAGGGTTAGCTTCTATAACGCCTCGCTTCTTGAGCTCGGCGATTACTTCCTTCATTTCCTTGCCGTCTCTTAAGCCCTTGAGAACGTAGTTGGTCGTACTGTTAAGTATACCCTTCACCTCTGTCACCTTGCAAAGCGGCAGGTTTTCTCTAACGATCTTGAATACCGGCGTTCCGTCCATGAGGATTGCTTCGAAAAGGAACTTTGAGCCCTTCTCTTCTGCCAGTTCTTTAAGTTCTTTATAATGCCATGCGATCGGACCTTTGTTGGCACATATAACATGCTTGCCTCTCTTGAGAGCAGTCATTACATGGTCTGTCGCAATGTGAGAATCTGCAAATTCCAGTGGGGTCATTTCAACCAGAACGTCATACTCTACTGTTTCTGCCACATCGAGAGCATTTCTCTGGAGCATAGTTTCCTGAGATTTTGGAAACACTCCTGTTTCCTGAATATTATTAAGGACTCTTTCAAGATCGATACCCCATGCATCTACCAGGTTTCCTCTGGTTTTAGTTGTTATCGCAACTACATTCACGGATGTATCGTATTCTTTCTCTATCTGTTCTTTTTTCTCCAGCAGAATCTTGGCAAATGCCTGACCTGCACTTCCGAATCCCAGTAAGGCTATATTGAGTTTTTTCATAGATGCCCCTCCTACTTAAAAAAATATAGGTACGGAAAAACCGTACCTATATTATAAATTCTTTTATGGTTTCAGGCAAGTTTTTTGCCCGTCACAATCAATCCGTAATCTCAGTGATTACATGCAAGCTTTCAGAGCGTTTTCGAAGATTTCGATACCTGCATCCAGCTGAGCGTCAGTTACGCACAGAGGGCAGAGGAATCTGATAACGTTTCCGTATGTACCTGCAGCTTCCAGCATCAGACCATTGTTCATAGCTTCCTGAACGATAGCGTTAACGATAGCAGCGTTAGGAGCCTTTGAAGCCTTGTCAGTTACGAATTCGATACCCATCATAGCGCCTGTACCTCTAACGTTACCAACTACTTCGTACTTGTCAACCCATGTATCAAATGCAGATCTTACCTTTTCTGCGATGTGGAGAGCCTTTGCAGGGTAGTCATCTCTTTCCATGATTTCGATAACCTTCAGAGCAGCTGCAGCTGACATAGCGTTAGCGCCGAAAGTACCACCGATAGTACCAGGGTGAACCTTATCCATGATTTCAGCTCTTGCAGTTACAGCTGAGATAGGCATACCTGCAGCGATTGACTTAGCTGTTGTCATGATGTCAGGGGCGCAACCTGCTTCTGCGAAGTACTGTGATGCGAACATTCTTCCTGATCTTCCCCAACCGGTCTGTACTTCGTCACAGATCATCAGGATACCGTGGTCGTCACAGATCTTTCTAACAGCCTTAACCCATTCGATAGGTGCAGGAATAAATCCGCCTTCGCCCTGTACAGGTTCGAATACGATAGCTGCAGTTGAGTCATATGGAGTAGCTTCTACGAATACCTGTTCCAGCTTTTCTACATAGTACTTGATAGCTTCTTCTTCGTTCATGCCACCAGGTGCTCTGTAGAGGTTAGGGAATTCAGCTCTGTATACGCCGTCAGGGAAAGGACCCATGCCTACTGCATAAGCTTTCTTAGCAGTCATAGTCATAGTCAGTGCAGTTCTTCCGTGGAAAGCACCTGTGAATACGATGATGTTAGGTCTTCCTGTGTAGCTTCTAGCGATCTTTACTGCGTTTTCGTCAGCTTCTGAACCTGAGCAAACGAACATTGACTTTTTCTTGTCGCCCTTTACAGGAACGATTCTGTTCATTTCTTCAGCCAGCTTAACGTAACCTTCGTGAGTAGTGATGTTGAACATTGAGTGGAAGAACAGATCAGCCTGTTCCTTAACAGCTTCAACTACTTCAGGGTTAGTGTATCCCATGTTCAGTACGCCTACGCCACCGATCCAGTCGAGGAAATAGTTTCCGTCAACGTCTTCGAACATAGCGCCTTCGCCTCTCTTGATGCAAGCTTTGTAAGCGCATCCGATAGCGCCCGGTACAGCTTCTGCTCTTCTAGCCAGTAAAGCCTGAGCGTTAGGTCCTGGTAATGGTGTTACGATCTTAGGTAATGCTTCTCTTAACATAATAAACCTCCATAAAATATATTTATGATTTAAAAACTAATTTATATCCAGCTCCGCAAGCTTTCTATACAGTGTTGCTCTGGAAAGTCCCAGCTCTCTTGCCACGACTTCTTTGACGCCGCCGGCCTGCTTCAGTTTCTTGGTGATGATTTCTTTCTCGTAAAGTCTCACCTGTTCAGCCAGTGGCTTATCCAGATTCTTAAATTTAATAATTTCTTCTTCCTTCTTGATGATTCTGGCAGGCACTTCGTCTAATCCGATGAACTTACCGAATGCCATGTTGGTACCATACTCTACTGCATTTTCAAGTTCTCTTACGTTTCCTGCCCAGTCGTGATTCATGTAAAGCTCTTCGACCTCCGGCGTAAAGCCCTCGATCTTGCGATTCATGAACGTGTTGTATTTCCTAAGGAAGTGATACATTAACGTTTTTATATCCTCGCTTCTCTCCCTAAGCGGCGGGATGAAAAGCGGAATTACGCTCAGTCTGTAATACAGGTCTTCTCTGAAGCTGCCTTCTGCTATCATCTTCTCGAGATCTCTGTTTGTAGCGGCGATTACTCTGACATCTACCAGAATACTCTTGTTTCCGCCGACTCTTTCAAACCTCATGTTCTGCAAAACATGCAGCAATTTTACCTGCAGATGAAGCGGCATATCACCGATTTCGTCAAGGAATATCGTGCCCCCGTCTGCCAGTTCGAATTTGCCTTCTTTGCCCTTTTCGCTGGCTCCCGTAAATGCGCCCTTTTCATAACCAAAGAGTTCACTTTCCATAAGGTTCTCTGGGATAGCTCCGCAGTTTACGGTTATGAAAGGTCCGTCGCCTCTGGCACTGGCATAATGTATAGCCTTGGCAAACATCTCTTTACCTGTTCCGCTCTCTCCCGTTATCAACACGGTTGAATTGCTGCGAGCAGTGATAAGCGCCTGCTTCTTGGCTTTCATTATGTTTTCACTTGTTCCGATGATGTCATCTACTGTATTTTTAATATTTCTGGTATTGAAATTATATACCAGTTTCTGTGCTTCTTCTATGTCTCTGAAGGATATAACGACGCCGTCAACATCCTCACCTGATGAAAACGGTTTGGCCGTTACGATGAAGTGCAGCTGTCTGCCGTCAACCTTGAAGATTTCTTCGTTCTCAGTATATCCTCTGCCTGTCTCAAGCACCTTGATTGCCGGACTTCCCGGCATCAGCTTGCTTATGTGACTTCCGGCAAGATCCATCTTGGTAGTTCCAAAAAGCGCCGCCGCCCTGTTATTGCAGTGCTTCACGTAGCCTCTCTGGTCCAGTGCGAAAATACCTTCGTGAGCAGTTTCGAGAACCGTGGACATCTCGTCTCTCGATACTTCTACATTTTCGAGGATCTCCTGCTGATCGGCCTTAGCCGCCAGAAGATCTGCCATCTTTTCAACGAAAACCGTCATACTTCCACTCTTGTTGGAAAGTATTTTTTTCTGTTCTTCGTTAAACGCTACAAGCCCGATTATGCCTATGATCTCGCTGTTAAGAACGATAGGCGTACAAATTTCCGCCAATTCGCCTGTGGTACTTTTACCGGCTGCGAAACTGCCGTAATTCTCATCATTTCGGGCATCAGCTACATACTGTGTAACCCCGGTCCTTAAGACTCTGGCATAGAGGAAGTCACCTTCCAGATCGCCGCCTTCTTCCTTCTGACCGATCTTTGACTGGTATACACCTGTACCGCCCACTATATTCAGTTTGTTATCGACGATTTCAACTTCAACGCCGACTGCTATGCTGATAGCTTCCGCTACCTGCTGCACGCTTTCTCTGATACCATTAAGGACAGACATTGTTTCACCTTTACCGACTGTAACTATCAAACTAAATACCTGCCCTTATTCTATCACACGCGCCGTATAATTTTAAAGACTTTTTCTCATTTTTAATACACTTTGTTGGCTATATTGGATAACTTTCCGGCTTATCTGCCTACTTCGGCGCCAAGATTGATAACTGATTTTTCCAGCTCCAAAACGATGTTGTTGATTCTTGCCAGCTTATCCGGTTCGATATCTTCATCAACGGCAAGTCTTGCTTTGGCAATAATGCCTTCGAGTCTTCTCTCAACATCAGCCAGATTATTTTTAGTGTTTGCCAGGGTTTCAGCGTCGACCGCATCAGCCAGCGCTTCCTTTATATTGACGATTTCGTCCTTTTCGAGGACAAATTCAGAGTTGGCACGAACTACTACAGGTTCATATCCCAGTTCCTGCTTAACTGCCGCAGCAAAATCATCCTTGGCGTCAGCTTCACCATGCACTAAGAACACCTGCTTCGGTGCCTTTTGGAAGCCCTTGAGCCATGTCAGAAGTCCGTTTTTGTCGGCATGTCCGGAGAAGCCCTGCAGATTGTGAACCTGCGCCTTTACATTGATTTTTTCTCCGAAGAGAGTAACTTCCTCAGCCCCTTCAACGATAACTCTTCCGAGTGAGCCTTCCGCCTGATATCCAACGAAAACGATGCTGTTTTTCTCATCCCAAAGGGTGTGTTTTAAGTGGTGTCTGATTCTTCCCGCTTCGCACATGCCGCTGGCGGAGATTATAACCTTAGGGTCCTTGTTGGCATTGAGCCACATGGATTCCTGGCTTGATCTTGTAAATTTGAGATTTTTGAATTCGAGAGGATTGTCTCCCTTAGTGATGAATTCTTTGGTTTCTTCATCAAAGACCTGCGCGTTTCTCTTGAAAACTTCGGTGGCGTTTGTAGCCATCGGGCTGTCTATGTAAACCTTCAGATCAGCGAAATCCTTGCTGTATTCGCTGTCGCTGTCGATCACTCTGTTGAGTTCGTATATAAGTTCCTGTGTTCTTCCTACCGCAAAGGCCGGGATAACGGTCGTTCCGCCTCTTGCCGCAGTTTCACGGATTATGTCCATCAGGCGCTTTACGTCCATGGCATTTGCCGGATGGAGTCTGTTGCCGTAGGTTGTTTCCATTATTACGTAATCGGCTTTTTTGATGATAGTCGGGTCTCTTAATATCGGCCTGTTCATTACGCCAAGATCTCCGGAGAATACGATTTTTGATACGTTTTCATCTTCTCCTTCACCCTCTGATATCCAAAGCTCGGTTACTGCCGATCCCAGGATGTGTCCTGCATCGTTAAAGCATATCTTAACGTCTTCATTGACTTCCACCAGCTGGTTGTAAAGCACAGGCTTCACAAATGTCAATGCATCCATGGCATCATTTACTGTATAAAGTGGCTCTACCAGTGGTTTGCCGTTTCTTTCGTTTTTCTTGTTCTGCCATTCAGCTTCCTTCTCGTGGATGTATCCGCTGTCTTTCAGCATTACCTCAAGAAGATCTGCGCAGGCATCTGTGCAGTATATCTTACCCTTGAATCCTCTCTTAACAAGAAGAGGGATTCTGCCGCAATGGTCGATGTGGCAGTGACTCAATATCATGAAATCCACCTCTGCCGGGTTAAACGGAAATTCCTCATGGTTCAATGCTTCCTGTGCCTTGCCTCCCTGGAACTGACCGCAATCGAGAAGCACCTTGTGTTTTTCTGTAGTTATAAGATGACAGGATCCTGTTACTCCTGTTGATGCGCCGCAAAATTGGATTTTCATTTTCATTACCTCCTCGTTAGTTCCCCTTTTGCCTATATTATACCCTCTGCAAAAGCGTATTACTAGCATTTATAAGAAACCGCACATAAAAAGAAGACCGCCGATAAGCGGCGGTCTTCTCAGTATAAATAAGTTTAAATGTAGTTTGAATATGCTTATTTTTATACGTAGTTCTTCTTGTAAGCAACTTCAACCGGAGTTCTGCCTTCCTTCCACTGGATTTCTCCCGGAGTGATGCAGCCCTGTACAGGACATACGTTGAGGCACAGGTGGCAACCAACGCAGTTGTCGTTCAGTTCAGGTCTTCTCTTCTTTTCGTTCCAGTCGATAGCCTGGTGAGCAGCGTCGTAGCATGAGATGTAGCATCTTCCGCATCCTACGCACTTCTTGTCGTCGAACTTAGGCAGCAGTCTGAAGTCTCTGTTCAGGTCTTCTGCAGGGATGATGTTTGGCAGTGCAAGACCGATGAAGTCTTCCAGCTTGTCATATCCTCTTTCGTCCATGAAGTGTGACAGACCGTTGATCATATCTTCTACGATTCTGTAACCATACTGCATGATAGCTGTAGTAACCTGAAGGTTTCTGCATCCTAATGCCAGGAATTCTGCAGCGTCTCTCCAAGTTTCGATACCACCGATACCGGACAGTTCTCTCTTACCAACGATTTCGTCCTGCAGCAGGTTAGCGCAGAATCTGAGAGCGATAGGCTTAACTGCAGCGCCGGAGTATCCTGAGATGGATGACTTACCGTTTACTACAGGCATTGCTGTCATGTTTTCGAAATCGATGTTAGTGATTGACTTGATTGTGTTGATAGTTGATACACCTGCAGCACCGCCTTCGAGAGCAGCTCTTGCAGGAACTTCCATTGTAGTGATGTTTGGAGTCATCTTAGCAATGAAAGGAATCTTAGTTGTGCTTGTAACAGCTTCACAGTACTTCTTAACCAGTTCAGGGTTAGTACCTACGTCTGAACCCATTGCGTGTGAAGTCATCTGAGGACATGAGAAGTTACCTTCGATCAGCTTAACGCCTGCTTCGTCTGACATCTTAGCCAGAGTCTTCCATTCTTCTTCACTTGAACCCATGATGGAAGCAACTGTTACGTGTTCAGGATAATCTCTAACCAGTCTGTAAATGAATTCGAAGTTCTTTTCAGTTGGTTTGTCTGAGATCTGTTCCATGTTCTTGAATCCCAGCCAAGGGAGACCTTCCTTGTTAGTCTGGTCAAATCTTGGGGAACATTCGTCTGCTACGAATACACCAACAGTCTTGAAGAAGCATCCGCCCCAACCTGTTTCGTAGCACTTTCTTACCATGTCATAGTTTCCGCCTACCGGTGATGATGAAAGGAAGAACGGATTCTGACATTCAACTCCTAAATAGTTAATGGATAAATCTTTTTTAATTGCCATTCTATTTCACTCCTTTCTTTTCAAGGTAAGCAATCATAGCGTCTGCAGCTTCCTTACCTGCTGCAACTGCTTCAACAACAGTCTTACCACCGTTTACGATGTCGCCTGCTGCGAAGAACTTACCGCCAGCCTTGCCCTTAGGAGCCTTGATCAGGCCCTTATCAGCGATCTTAACAGGAGCTACAGCAGTCATATCTTCTGCAGTCTGACCTGTTGCGAATACGATTGTATCTGCGCTGAGAACCAGCTGAGCAGCTTCATCTCTGAAGCCCTTGAATTCAACTGCTTCAACCTTATCAGCACCCTTGATAGCTGCAGGAGCCATACCAGTTGTGATGCCGATACCCAGAGTAAGTGCATACTGGAATTCAGTCATGTTTCCAGGAGCTTCTTCCAGAGTTCTTCTGTAAACGATCTTAACGTCTTCTGCGCCCAGCAGCTTAGCTGATACAGCACAGTCAACAGCTACGTCTCCACCACCTACTACGAGAACTTTCTTTCCAGGATCGAAAGCGTTCTTCTGAGTTCTTGCTGCCTTCAGGAAATCTACTGCTGAATATACTCCGGCCAGTTCGATTCCTTCAATCTTAGGAAGGTTAGCTCCCCAAAGACCTGTACCTACGAATACTGCTGCGTATTCATCGAGGTCTGCAGCCTTAACTTCTTTACCAAATTCGAATTTCACGCCAAGGCCCTTAACCTGTGCGATGTCGTGATCTACTACTGCCTGTGGAAGTCTTGATGGAACGATTCCATATGTAAGAACTCCGCCGGCCTTTTCTTCTCTTTCAAAGATAGTTACTTTGTAACCGGCCTTAGCCAGTTCAGCTGCTGCTGCCAGTGAAGCAGGGCCTGCACCTACGCAAGCAACCTTAGCTGCCTTCTTCTTAGCAGGAGCCTTCAGAACTTTCATCTTCAGTGCCTTTTCCTGTTCGATAGCATATCTCTGCAGTTTACCGATCTGGATTGGCTTGTCGATACCACATCTTGAACATGCTTCTTCACACAGTCTGTCATAAGGACATACTCTCGCACAAGTTCCGCCCAGGATGTTGTTTTCTCTAATTGTTTCGGCTGCACCTTTTACGTTTCTGAATCTAATTGATCTGATGAACTTTGCAGGATCTGTTCCTGCAGGGCAGCCCTGGCTGCATGGTGCATCATGGCACAGCAGGCATCTTGCTGCTTCTTCCATAGCGGTTCTGTGAGTGAATCCGGCTACAGCTTCAGCAGTGTACTTTGCTTTTACTACTTTACTCAATTTAATTCCTCCTTATGGCATTTCGCTCATGGTTTATGATAAAAAGCTGCATTTCCCGCAGGCTTTTATAAGTCTATTGAAAATGCAGCTAAACCAAACTTAGATTATACTCCCGTGAATACGATTAAAATTCAGGGGAAGCGTCGCACTTGAGAACAGCGTTCAGAGTTGCAGTTGCTACTGCTGTGCAGTCTTCATCTGATACGTGTTCAGGTTCGCAGTGTGACAGACCGTCCTTAGTTCTTGCAAACAGCATTGTTGTAGGGATTACATATGCACAGAACTGAGCATCGTGGCCTGCGCCTGACAGGATCTTCTGCCATTTAGCTCCCATTTCTTCCATTGATTCTTCAACAAAGCCAACCAGTCTTTCGTCGAAGTATACAGTGTCTCTTACCCAGTTTTCCTTGATTTCGCACTTGCACTGGCACCAATCCTGAGCAGCCATTTCCTTCAGGATTTCCATGCACTTAGCTCTTACTGCAGGTTCAGGATGTCTTACGTCCAGTGAGAGAACTGCTTCATCAGGAATTACTGTATGGATACAAGGGTGAACATTGATTTCACCTGTAGTGAATACGAATTCAGGCATTCCGGCTGCAACAACTTCTTCGTTGTAAGCATCATATCTCTTATGTAATTCACAGATAAATGCTGAAGCAGCGTGAAGTGCATCATGTCTCTTAGCCATTGGGAATGTGCCGGCATGTGCTGAGAATCCGCTGAACTTGATTCCATAGTTGAACATACCCATTACCAGCTGTACAGCACCGATTTCGTTGCCTGCATCTTCAAGGATAGGTCCCTGTTCCAGATGTGCTTCGAACATAGCGCAATACTTATCAGGGCTAAGTCTGTTTTCCTTAGGTCCTGTGTAAGGTGATGCTGCCAGAGCGTCTCCAAATGTAGGGAATTCTGCTTCGTCCATTGGAGTTGACTTCATCATATTTTCATACAGGAAGTTTGGCTTCAATTCTTCCGGCAGATAATCATGGCAGATGATTCCTGATACCATCATTGCAGGTGGATACAGCGAACCTTCTTCGTTTGTCCAAATCATAGCTGTCAGTGGATGCTTATGAGGGATATTTTCTGCAACTACAGTTTCCAGTACTTCCATACCGGTCATAACGCCCAGGATACCGTCGTAGTTTCCGCCGTTTTTAACTGAGTCACAGTGAGAACCCATAACGATTCTCTTAGCGTTAGGATCTGAACCTTCGATTGTAGCATACATGCATGCAACGTCATCGCATTCGATCTTAGCGCCGATAGCTTCCATTCTCTTTACGAATTCAGCTCTAGCCATGTTTGCTTCTTTTGACAGTGAGTATCTAGTAATACCACCATGACCAGCATCGCCGAATGTTGCGAATGTTTTAACTTTGTCCGACATTCTTTCTAAACTACACTTATACATTATAATCATCCTCCTTTATTTGATGAAATCTATATTTGTCACCGGTTTGTAACCAGTTACATATCAATACATATATGATATCACGTTTTCAGAATATTTCAAGCATTATTTAGCAAATCACCACTCCAATTTTAGTTTTTTTGCAGGGCAGATAAAGGTGCATAGTCCACAACCGCTGCATTTTACACTATCTACCACAACATTGTCTTCTTCACGTGTGATAGCGTCATAAAGACAGGCAACTCTGCACTTGTCGCAGTTTTCGGTACATGGCACACTTTTCACCGTACTAACCGCAGGCTCGATTTTCATCTCATCAAAGGATTTTAGGTTTTCCAGCGCTTTACCGCGAATATCCTGAATAGACGCGATATTGTGCTTTTCACACCAATCCTCCATTTCGCCGATTATCCCTGATATCGACTCTCTTCCTTCAACCATCACCGTTGTACCGATCTGCACTGCAGACGCTCCCAGCATCATATATTCAAGAGCATGTTTTCCTTTACTTATACCGCCTATACCGCAGATTGGGATGTCAACTGTCTGCGAAATAGTGGCTACTGATGCGAGACCTAACGGCCTGATGTACTCTCCGGAGATACCTCCGTATGTAGAAAGCGTAGGCTGTGCGCTTTCTATATCTACTCCCAGGATGCCTCTTACGGCATTTATAGCGCTTACGCACGAACCGCCGGCAGCCTTTACGGCCTTGGCAACCTTGGAAATATTCGTTGTATTCTGTGAGAGTTTTACCATGACAGGCAGTTTGACTGCCGACACGACTTCCTTAGTCATCTCATACACGACATCGGCGTGTGATGCGACAACCTCAAGGCCCTCACCCATAGGATTGGAAACTGAAATTTCTATGGCATCGGCACCGAACTTCTCCAGCTTGCTTGCCAGATAAACAAGTTCTGATGGTGTGTGAGCAGATACGCTGGCAATAACTATGCCGCCGTTGCTCTTGGCGATGCTCATCTCACGTTCCCATCCTTCTATCTGTATATCACTGTATAGTCTTATATTCTGAGCTCCGTTTTTGTCGCAGGCAATTCTCGGGCGCACGTCCAGCAGCGCATCACTTACGATACTCTCTGTCACTACTGCTCCCGCACCTGATGCCAGCGACTCTTTCAATGCAGTTCCGTCTCTGTTCCATGGTCCTGCCGCTACTATTATCGGGTTTTTAAGCTCCAATCCTAAAAAGTTTGTCTTAAGCATTAAAACATTTCTCCAATTCTTTCTTTATGTCCGCATGATTTTCTTATTCTGAGCTTCGTTTGAAGTATGATTTCCTTCGGTTCTTCTCTCGTTTCTTCTGCTTCTATCAAGTCAAAGAGCAGTCTGGCGCCGTATACACCCATCTTATGGAAAGGCAGCTCTACCGTTGTCAGTTTAGGTTCCACAAGATTTGACATTCTCGCATTCCCAAAGCCCGCTACTGCAATATCGTCAGGAACTGTCAAATTGTTGTCCTTGATAGCATCCATGGCTCCGTATGCTATTTCATCGCTCGTCGTGAATATAGCTTTAGGAGGATTACCGGCCATCATTTTCTTGGCTCCCAAATAGCCTCCTTCTATTGTATTTTCAACAGCTTTGATATATTCGTCCTTAATTTCTATTCCGTTTTCTCTCAATACATTTTTGTAGCCCGCAAGCATATCTGCAGATTCCTGCTTAGGATCGTTGCCATATAATATACCGATAGATTCGTGGCCGTTTTCTACTAGTTTGCTAACCATGGCTTCTGCTCCAAGTCTGCAGTCAACCTTAACGGTATTGAAACCTTCGGCACATTTGTCCTCTCCTATAAGCACTACCGAAACGCCCTGCTCCTCGATGCTTTTTATAAATTTCTCATCAAGGGAAGTAAACATGAGAATGATCCCGTCCACTCGTCTTGTGAGGAGCTGTTCTATATAGTTTTTTTCTATGTCCTTGTTTTTTTCGACATTGCACATGAATGTTATATAGCCCTTCTGCTGTGCAACATCCTCAACGCCTTTGGCGATTTCCATATACATCGTGTTAAGCATGTGCGGAATCACCAGGCCGATGGTTTTCGTCTTATTGAAGTTGAGTCCTTGTGCAAACCAGTTAGGCTTGTATTCCTCTTCCTCCATTATTTTAAGTATCTTATCTCTTGTCTGCGGCGCAACGTTTTCGGGATGATTCAGTACTCGTGAAACTGTTGCAACCGATACCCCTGCCGCTTTAGCGATTTGTTTTATGTTCATGGTACAATTCCCTTCATTTATAGAGCGTATCTAATTATCGCATTTTTTTGACAATTTAGCAAGGTGAAGTTTTTCTCATCCAAAAGCAAAAACCGAGAATTTGCTTCCCGGTTTTATTATTTCACTTTTTTCCTATTTATTCTTCTCTATTCTTATTTCGGCTGCCCTGGCATGTCCTGTAAGCCCTTCGCCGTGGGCCAGATTGGCTACAAGTGGCGCTATGCCAAGCATCGCTTCTTTTGTCATGGACTGATATGTGCATATCTTGAGGAATATACCTACCCATACTCCGCCGGTATACTTTGCCGCTCCCAGCGTAGGCAGTGTGTGATTGGTTCCTGACGCATAATCACCAAATACTTCTGCAGTATTTCCGCCAACAAACAGCGAGCCGTAATTTCTCAGTGCATCGACCACTTCATCTATCTTATCTTCTGCCACATTCACTTCCAAATGTTCCGGCGCATAATCATTGGAATATGCTACAGCTTCTTCTAGGGAATCTACCAGCAGGATTTCTCCGTAGTCGTTCCAAGAAGTTCTCGCTATCTCTTCGGTGTCCAAAGTCGGTAGCTGCGATTCTACCGCTGCTTCTATAGCGATACCCAGAGCTTCGTCTGTAGTTACAACTATACCTTTAGCTTCTCTGTCATGCTCTGACTGTGCCAATAAATCTGCCGCTATTATTTCAGGATCAGCCTGTCCGTCTGCGATAACAAGCACTTCACTAGGTCCCGCCACGAAATCAATGCCCACCTTACCGTAGCATTGTCTCTTGGCTTCTGTAACGAAACTGTTTCCCGGCCCCACTATCATGTTTACGGGGTTTATCTGTTTGGTTCCGTATGAAAATGCCGCGATTGCCTGTGCGCCGCCAACTGCATATATCTCATCTATGCCGGCCACATCCATCGCCACTAACGTCTTAGGATGGATATCAGTTGTCCCCTTGATAACAGGAGAGCATGCAGTAACTCGTCTTACTCCTGCGACTTTCGCAGGGATTCCAAGCATAAGTGCGGTGGAATACAGTGGATAGCCGCCGCCCGGCACGTAGCAACAGCACGAATCCACCGGTATCACCTTATGTCCAAGACGTATCCCCTCGGAAGGAGAAAAGTCCTTAAGACCTCCTACAGTTTCCTTTTGCGCCTGCGCAAACGCACGGATATTGGCAGCTGCAGCCTTTATATCTGCTAAATCTTCTTCCGAAACTTTAGCATATGCCGCTTCTATCTCTTCTCTGCTGACTTGCAAAGCTTCACGTTCACATCCGTCGAACTTCTTATTATATTCTTTAAGGGCTTCATCGCCGTTTTTTAGAACGTTTTCGATTATTTCTGCTACAGTCTGTCTCAACTGACTGCGATCTTCTTCTGTTCTTGTTTTTGATTTTTTCAGTACTCTTATCATTTT
>JAUMXT010000122.1 GCA_030529015.1 Bacillota bacterium
TTTCCTTTCTACCTACTCGGATCTCGCACAGATCGTTTTCGGCCCTGCCTACTTGATTCTTTCGAATGTTTTCGGCGATACTAAAACTTTTTAGCCGTGCTCGCTCCGGACGGAAACCCATCCTGCTCACACGAAAATCGCATGCGGGGCGTCGTTGGTCGCCACGCACTAAAGTGCTGCGACATATGACGGCGCGCGTTCCAGCAAATTGCTCCGCAATTTGGGACAAGCGCTGCTTATCTCTTTGAGAACTGGCTTGCTCTTCTCGCTTTTTTGAGACCGTACTTCTTTCTTTCCTTCATTCTGCTGTCTCTAGTTAAGAATCCAGCAGCCTTCAGAGCTGGTCTGTAAGCTTCTCTGTCAGCTTCGCACAGAGCTCTTGAGATACCGTGTCTCAGTGCTCCTGCCTGACCTGTATATCCACCACCGTGTACAGTAGCGATAACGTCAAACTTACCTTCGCATCCAGCGATTTCAAAAGGTCTCTTAACCTCTCTCTTTACGATTTCCATTGCCAGGTAATCATCAAGAGGCTTCTTGTTTACTGTGATATTTCCTGTGCCAGGGACTAATCTAACTCTAGCTACGGAAGACTTTCTTCTTCCAGTTCCATAATACTGTGTCTTTGCCATTGTCTAGTTCCTCCCTTCTTAAATATCCAGTACTTCCGGCTTCTGAGCTGCATGTTCATGCTCAGGACCAGCGTAAACCTTTAACTTCTTGTACATCTGTCTGCCCAGCTTGCCGTTTGGCATCATGCCCTTAACTGCATGGCGAACAACTTCTGTAGGATGCTTTTCCATCATCTGTTCGAAAGTTACTTCTCTCAGACCGCCTGGGTAACCAGTGTGTCTCTTGTAGATCTTTTCTTTTCTCTTCTTACCAGTTACTTCAACCTTTTCAGCGTTGATAACGATTACGTAATCTCCGCAGTCAACATGTGGTGTGTAAGTTGGCTTGTTCTTTCCTCTGAGAATTGCTGCGATCTGTGATGACATTCTTCCCAGGTTCTTGCCTTCAGCGTCGATAACGTACCACTTACGTTCAACTTCTGCAGGCTTTGCGATAAATGACTTCATCTTCTTTTTCCTTTCTACCTACTGGGATCCCGCCGGATCTTTTTCGGCCCTGCCTACTGGGTTCACATTGTGAGCTTTTTCGGCGAAACTAAAATTTATTCAGCTGTGCTCACTCCGGACGGATTCCCATCCTGCTCGCACTAAAAAACCGTGTCACGCACGTGACACGGAAATATTTTACCTCTTAGTTGCTGAAATGTCAAAGGTTTTATCATGTTTTGTTTTTCTTTTTTGTTTAGAAGGTCTGGTTAAAGCCGGTTTATGTATATATAGTTTAATTTGATGCGTATATACATAAAAACCTGTCAAAAACACGCCGAAACATGCGATTTTAATCGGTTTTAGTCGAAATCAGCTTCGTTTTTACGATATTTTATGTATATTGACGTTGTACATGACTGCAATATACATAAAACCCCATTCGAACACACTCTTTTCCGAATTCACGCTGATTCAAACACACTTTACTCTTCTACTCTGCGACGCAGGATAGCTTCGGTCGTAGTATCCATCACCATGGTTCCGCCCTGGTTGTAAATCACGAGGTTTACTTCCACAAGACCGTTGTATTTATTTCGCGGTATCAAGTTCTTGATTATCACTTTACCGAAAAGCACATCGTCCTCGAAAACAGGAGAGCTCCAGTTGATACGAAAGCTTCTTGCCGCGATGAAGTTTTCAGTTATGATATTAGCTTTTACGAACTTTGCCCATACCGACATGAAGCTCATGATGCCGGGTGCTATGATTTCGCCGAACTGAGAGTTTGCCCCGAATTCTTCGTCAAGATGGATGGGCTGTGGATCGTATTCTTCTGCAAAGGCCAGCATCTTGTCTTTCTTTATTTCTACTTTTTCTATGTCGAAGGTATCTCCTACCTGAAAATCATCAAAATACATGTCAACTCTCCTGTCTTATCTTAATCTCAACTTTTCCATCATCACAATCGATTTTATCTGTTTCTGTCGTCATATTACACGCAATAACGCCTGCGATTATCATTATCATACCGACTACTGTGTACCAGCCGAACGGGTCACCCTGAAACAGTATCCCTGTCACAACGCCTGTAAGCGATGTGATGTTCACCTGTATCGATGACACTTGTGCCGCCGGCAATTTCGCAACTATATAATTGAATAGTATATAGCACATGAACGATCCGATAGCTCCCAGGAACAGTATCGCCAGCCCGGTCTTAAGGTCTGTGAAGCAAACAGCATAGCAGTTAAAGCCGTTACCGCGAACCACGTTTAGTCCGTTAAACCAAACCGTCCCCATAGCCGCCATCACAAAGGTCCTCTCCATAGCGCTGAATCTGTCCGAAAGCCTTCCGGAAACTATTATGAATATCGCACCTGTCACAACCATGCCGAGGAGTACCGGATATCCGAATACCGATCCGCTGCTGCCAAGCAGCGCACCTATCGAACCTCCGCCGAAGGCGATGGCGATGAAAACCCCTATGAAAGAAACCACTATCCCTGCGCCGACCAGCGGCCTGATCCTTTGCGCCAGAAAAACGCGGGATATCAGGACTACGGCCATCGGGATCATCGCATACATTATAGCCGATTCGGATGTCGATGTCATGTCTACGCCGCAGGTCTCACAGATGGTGTTGATACACGGCTGTATGAATGCCATGACCAGCGCGAGCCAAATCGGTTTTTTGCGAAAATCAACCTTGATGAAGCCTATCAGTATAGCGATAGTAAACAGCACGAAAGCCAGCGTCCATCTGCACGCCAGGACTTCTATGGCATCCAGCTTTTCCAGGGCGATCTTGGCGCCGAGAAACGTCATCCCGAAAAATATCGACCCTATTATCGCCGCAATATATACAATTGTATTGCTGCCTGATTTGCTCATATTTTCTCCTTTGAACGTACATCGAGAATCATATCATATTTACCTGCTATTGTACAATGCTTTGTTATAGCCAATCAGCGCCTGCTGTGATAAAATCATCTTGTATAAAAATGCTAAAAAGGAGGAGCTTATGCAGTTCATTTGTTATCCAAAGTGCACTACTTGCAAGAAAGCACAGAAATGGCTCGACGAAAACGGTATCGAATACGATATCAGACACATCAAAGACGAAAATCCATCCGAGGAAGAAATCCGCGAATGGCACGCTAAAAGCGGCCTGCCGTTAAAGAGATTTTTTAATACAAGCGGCATGCTTTATAAAGAAATGAAACTGAAGGACAAGTTGCCTGAAATGACTGAAGACGAGCAATACAAACTGCTGGCATCCGACGGTCTGCTGGTGAAACGACCGATTATCATCAAAGGCGACTTCGTTACCACAGGATTCAAAGAAAAAGAGTGGGAGGAAAACGTATTATGATTTTCTTAAAAAACGACTACAGCCTGGGAGCACATCCAAAAGTTCTGCAGGCTCTTACAGATACTAACATGACTCTGACAGATGGTTACGGTATCGATCCGTTCTGCGACGGTGCTGCTGACATGATCCGCGAAATGATCGACTGCCCTGAAGCATACGTCCAGTTCCTCACTGCCGGCACGCAGACTAACCAGACTGCTCTGGCAGCATTCCTGAGACCGCATCACAGCGTTATCTCACCTTCTACAGGGCATGTATGCGTCCACGAAACAGGAGCCATCGAAGCTACAGGCCACAAGATCAACCACGTTCCTACGGTTGACGGCAAGCTTCGTCCCGAAGACATCGACGCTGTTATGGCAGAGCACGAAGACGAACATTACGTGAAGCCGGCTATCATCTATATTTCAAACTCAACAGAAACAGGCCTGATCTACACTAAGGCTGAGCTCACAGTTCTTCGCGAAAAGTGTCTTGAGCACGGCCTGCTTACTTACATAGACGGCGCACGTCTTGCGATGGCAATGACGTCTCCCGATAACGATCTGGCTTTCGAAGATCTGCCTAAATTGTGTGATGCCTTCTATATCGGCGGAACTAAATGCGGAGCGATGTTCGGGGAAGCTCTCGTAATCGTTAAAAAAGAACTGCAGGAAGATATCCGCTGGCTCGTTAAGCAGAGAGGCGGTATGCTTGCAAAGGGCAGACTCCTGGGTGTCCAGTTCCAAGCTCTGCTGAAAGACGATCTCTATCTTACGCTCGGCGCTCATGCTAATCGCCTCGCCAAGAAACTTGCCGACGGCATCGCTGCCAAGGGATATGAATTCGCGATCCCGCCACAGACAAACATGCTCTTCCCTCTGTTCCCTAAAGAACAGGTGGCGAAGCTCAGTGAAAAAGTCATGTTCGAAGGCTGGCCATATCAGTCGGAAACACATGCAGCCATCAGACTCGTAACTTCATGGGGAACTACTGAAGAAGAAGTCGATGCGTTCTTGGAATTGATATAAACTTATAAATAGAGATCCGTAGCAGTAAATATTGCTACGGATTTTTGTTATTATTTCCCTTTTTATGTATATAGCCTTGCTTTTCTTTATCATCTACATAATTTACTTGTCTTAAGCTGCTTTTTTTAGCTGTCTTGCGCTTTTAAACACTGATTTTATAGGATTTTACGCGTTTTCCCTGTATATGTGCTCGCATTTTATGTATATTCAGCTTTCCGTTGCCTTCATCTACATAAAATGGCT
>JAUMXT010000123.1 GCA_030529015.1 Bacillota bacterium
ATTAGTTAAGGATCTCGCATCCTTCAAAGTTAACACCTATCATTTCTTCTTTTTCTGCACTTATACTTACTACGAAGTTTGGATCGTAGATTTCAGATATAGCCTTAAGTCTATCTATAAATTCAGGCAGGTCACCCAGTGAAACATCTGCATGCTTCAAGATGCTGTCAATGAATATGGTTTCGATGTCATGGTCGGAACTGATGATTCCGTAGATAAATCCGATATACTCGTCAATGTTTGTAATATGTTCATAGTCTTCCATGCATATTACTCTGATCTCATGCTTCAGTTCATACATGAGTCTCTGGTTCTTGTTTATAAAAATTATGCTTCCATTGCTTGTTGCGACGCTGTCGTTTGCCAACTGCACCATCTGCCCTGTTTTACCGCTTCCTTTGTGTCCAATAAGTAATTTCACCATAATGATCATCCTCCTTACATGCTTGATAAGTGCATTTATATTAAATAATATTATACACGATGTGGTTATGTCAGGCAACCTAAAATCAATATATAGATTTATTTTTTGCCCTTAATTGACCACATGCTCCGTCTATACTGCTGCCGAGCTCTCTTCTTACAGTGGCCGGTATGCCAAAGTTCTCGAGAAGACCGGCAATTTCTTCTGCTTTTTTCCTGCTGCTTCCGTCAAATCCCGTTTCGGTAACCTTGTTTAATGGAATAAGGTTTACATGGCAAAGCAGCCCGGAAAGTTTCTTTTTCATCAGCGAAACATCATGTTCACTGTCATTTTCACCCTTGATAAGAGTATATTCAAATGTGATACGTCTTCCTGTTTTCTCAGTGTACTCTTTCGCTGCTCGCAGCAAATCATCTACAGGATATGCATCATTGACCGGCATAATAGCGCTTCTTCCGTTGTTATCAAGTCTGTGAAGCGATATGGCCAGGTTTACCTGAGGAAAATCCTCTGCAAATCTATTTATCGCAGGGATGATTCCGCTGGTAGAAACAGTCATGTTGCGATAGCTTAAATTACGACCTTCCGGTTCATGAAGCAATTTAAGAAACACGCTTAAGTTTTCATAGTTATCAAAAGGCTCACCCATGCCCATTACGACAATATGATTTATTGCCTTACCTGTTTCTCTTTCTGCTGCATATACCTGCTCAAGCATTTCGCCCGGTGTAAGATTTCTTGTGAAACCATCAAGCGCCGTAGCACAGAATTTACAACCCATCTTACAGCCCACCTGAGAAGAAACACATAACGAATTTCCGTATTTGTATTCCATGAATACGCTCTCGATCATGTTGCCGTCTTCAAGACCGAACAAAAATTTTCTTGTGCCGTCCTTATGGTCCTTTTGAACTCTTAAGACATCCAGGGAACCTACGCATGCAGCATCCTGAAGCTTTGCACGAAGAGCCTTAGAAAAATCCGTCATCTCTTCGAAATCAGTAACTCCACGGTCTATCCATTTAAATAATTGCTTGCCGCGGAAGGGTTTCTCACCCAACTCCGCGGCAAAGTCTTTAAGTTCTTCAATTGTAAGTCCTAAAAGATTTTTCTTCATTATACTCTTTCTACATCGATACCTGTTTTGTGTCCGTTAAGATCTGAAGTCTTAAGTTCGCTTCCGTTTTCGATAGCAACTGCCAGAGTTTCCTTCATGATGTAGTCCTTATGGATTTCGATAGCTGCAGCAACTTCTTCATCAGCTTCTACGAAGATCTTGATGTTATCCATCATTTCGTAATCATTCTGCTTTCTCATCTGCTGTACCTTGGAAATAAGTTCTCTGGCCAGACCTTCAGCAGCAAGTTCTGCTGTTACTGTTGTGTCCAGAATAGTAAACACATTGTTTTCCATAGCTACTGCGAAACCTTCCTTGGCGTCGATCTTAACGTCGATCATTTCCTTGGTGATTTCTACAGCTTCACCGTTTATATCCATAGCAATCTTGCCTTCAGCTTCGATTGTTGCAACTGTAGCTGCAGGATCTGCCTGTGCCAGAGCACCGCCAAATGCCTTGATATTTTTACCAAGCATAGGACCTGCTACCTTGAAGTTAGGCTTCAGGCTGTAATTCATGTATTCGTCAAGCTTATTTTCAAATACTACTGTCTTGATGTTTAACTCTTCCATGATGAGCGGTGTCAGGTCGCTGATGATAGCTTCATATTTACCATCTACCTTAACTTCTGTCAGAGGCTGTCTTACCTTGATTCTTTCCTTTTCTCTGATTCCTCTTCCGAGAGCAACAAGAGTTCTCACAAGGTCCATTCTTTCTTCTACCTTGGCATCGATGAGGCTTTCATCTGCCTTAGGGAAGAATGCCAAATGAACTGATTCTTCGCCTGTCAGGTTCTGATACATTTCATCTGAAATAAATGGTGCGAACGGTGCTATCATCTTAGCTACGCCTACAAGAACTTCATAAGTAGTAGCATAAACTGACTTCTTATCATCATTGAGTTCTTCGCCCCAGAATCTTCTTCTGGCTCTTCTGATATACCAGTTTGACAGATCCTCATTCACGAAATCCTGAATTTTTCTTACGGACTTCATGTGATCGTATCTATCCATTTCTTCTGTTACTTCCTTGATCAGCTTGTTGTACTTGCTGATGATCCATCTGTCAAGCTCAGGTCTCTTATCGTAAGGTACATCAAGTGATGCAGGGTCAAGCTGATCCTGGTTTGAGTAAAGTACGAAGAAGTTATATACATTCTTGATAGTTCCGAAGAATTTGCTCACGATTTCGATGAGACCATCTTCGTCGAACTTAGTTGGTGACCATGCAGGTGAAGTATGAAGCAGGTACCATCTTGTAGCATCGGCACCGTACTTGTCAAAGAGCTCAAACGGATCTACCGTATTTCCTCTTGACTTACTCATCTTCTTACCTTCCTTGTCGAGGATGAGGTCGTTTACAAGTACATTCTTGTATGGAGCCTTACCCTTGATGAAAGTAGAGATAGCCATCAGTGAATAGAACCAACCTCTTGTCTGGTCGATACCTTCGCAGATGAAGTCTGCAGGGAACAGTTCTTCATCGAAATTTTCAGCGTTTTCGAACGGATAATGCTGCTGTGCGAATGGCATTGAACCTGAGTCGAACCAGCAGTCCATAACTTCAGGGATTCTTGTCATAGTTTTTCCGCATTTTTCACATGTGATATGAACATCATCTACATACGGTCTGTGCAGTTCGATATCTTCTGTTATTGTTTCCTGCGCCTTTTCAACCAGCTCGGCTCTGCTTCCGATGCATTCCAGATGTCCGCATTCACATCTCCAGATCGGAATAGGAGTTCCCCAGTATCTGTTTCTTGAAATTGCCCAGTCCTTAACTTCTTCCAGCCAGTTTCCGAATCTCTTTTCGCCTACGAAATCAGGGAACCAATTTACTGTATTGTTATTTTCAACAAGCTGCTCTTTAAGGCTGCTCATTTCGATATACCAGCTTGGCTTAGCATAGTAAACCAGCGGTGTTCCGCATCTCCAGCAGTGTGGGTAGTTGTGAACGATTTTTTCCTTAGCGAAAATCTTATCTTCAGCTGCCAGCCACTTGATGATGTCTACATCTAATCCGTCTTCCATAACGAATCTGCCTGCCCATGGAGTTTCAGTATACTTACCTTCTTCATCAACAGGGTTCACTACAGGAAGATCATATTTTCTACCACACTGATAGTCATCTTCACCAAATGCAGGAGCAGTATGAACGATACCTGTACCATCTTCTACCGATACGTATTCCATGCATGTTACGAAGAATGCTTTCTTGTCTGCCTTAACGAAAGGCATCAGCTGTTCGTAATCCATATATTCGAGGTCCTTACCCTTAAGCTCTTCGAGAACCTCGTACTTGCCTTCGCCTAAAGTTTTGTTAGCGAGAGCCTTGGCAACATAGAAGATGTTTCCTTCTTCATCGCCTTCTGTCATCTTAGCCTTAATATAGTCGATATCTGCGCCTACTGTTAACGCTACGTTAGATGCCAGTGTCCATGGAGTAGTTGTCCATGCCAGGAAGTATTCGTTTTCTGTACCAACCTTCTTGAATTTAGCTGTGATAGTAGTTACTTTTACTTCCTTATATCCTTGTGCTACTTCGTGTGATGCCAGACCTGTTCCGCATCTAGGACAGTATGGCAGGATCTTATGTCCTTCATAGATTTTATCTGCCTTGAAGAATTCCTTGAGGATCCACCAGCCAGTTTCGATGAAGTTGTTATCGAGAGTGATATATGGATTATCGAGATCGATCAGATATCCCATTCTCTTAGTCATGTCTCTCCACATGCTTTCATATGTGAATACTGATTCCTTACACTTCTCGTTAAATTCCTTGATTCCGTATTTTTCGATATCCTGCTTGCCGCTCATGTTAAGCTGCTTTTCTACTTCGATTTCTACAGGAAGTCCGTGAGTATCCCAGCCTGCCTTACGCTTAACTGCGAACCCCTGCATAGTCTTATAACGACATACAGAGTCCTTCAGAGTTCTTGCGATTACATGATGGATTCCCGGTCTGCCGTTAGCAGTAGGAGGTCCTTCATAGAAAATAAATGAAGGCATGCCCTCTCTTGTGCTTACGCACTTTTCAAGCAATCCGTCTTTTTCCCACTGATCAGCCTGCTCCATCTGAAGAG
>JAUMXT010000124.1 GCA_030529015.1 Bacillota bacterium
ACCCCGGTTTTCATGGTACGAAAACCTATCGGGCTGGCATTTTCTATTTCCCAGACCTGCTCCTCTATACCTGCTTCAGTACGTTTTGCCTTTTTAAAGAAGATACGGATTCTTTGTTTTAGTTTTTTCATTATTCATCCCTTAAGAACTGTATAAGCGATAGACATCGCCAACGTTTTTATAAGTATAAGTGAAGTGAAATAAAAAATCAATGGCTACGCATTTATCATTGATGGATTATTGTAGTATAATGAGTTCATGGAGGTGCAATCATGAAATTCACAACAGACAAAGTAGTATTTGATTTTTGTAAGGATAATCTCCCGATTGCTGAAGTAGATGTACCCGCGACAATAGAAGTTGCGACGAAAGACTGCTTCTCCAATCAGCTGCGAGAACCGGGCGACACATTGGACGCACTGGATTGGGATGACACGAATCCGGCCACAGGCCCGATTTTTATCAAGGGAGCTCAGGTGGGCGATGCTTTGAAGGTAACGATAGATAAAATAGATGTAGATGCAAAGGGCACAGTATGTGCCATAGAAGGGGAAGGCACTGTAGGTCATAAGGTGTCCGGGTCCCATTCCAAGATAGTTCCTGTAAAGGGCGGCTTTGCCGAGTTTTCCGATGATATAAAGATCCCTATAAAGCCGATGATAGGCGTTATAGGTGTGGCTCCTGCAGAAGGCAGCATCAACTGCGGCACTCCCGGACGTCACGGCGGCAATATGGATAATATCATGGTGTGCGAAGGCGCTGTGATGTATTTTCCTGTGGCCGTAGAAGGTGCACTTTTGGCACTTGGCGACGTCCATGCTGTGATGGGAGATGGAGAAGTGGGCGTTACCGGTCTTGAAATACCGGCAGATGTGACTCTTACCGTAGAGATCATCAAAGGCGGGGCGCCTGAATATCCTATCCTCGAAAACGATGAAATATTCAGCGTGATAGTATCTAAGGAAACTGTAGACGAAGCGGCAGAATCAGCATCGGAACTGATGCTGGAATTCTTGAAGCCGAGAATCGATTTACCGACAGAGGAAATAGTTATGCTTATGAGCCTTGTGGGCAATGTGGAAATATGCCAGATCGTAGATCCGCTGAAGACGGTAAGATTCGTATTTCCTAAGAAATATATGGCGAGGACGGACTATTAATATTACAGCTAGTCTTGTGACGAAGTCACGGAGAAGGATGATATGAAACTGTATAATAAGATAAAAAATTACATACCGTTTAACGAACAGGAAGCAAAAGACAAAGACAAGATGCTTCGTTTTATCGAAGAAAACGATGATTTCCTGCTGCGTGAAAACTTGTCGGGTCATATGACTACATCTATATGGACAGTAAATAAGGAAAGAACCAAGACACTCATGGTCTATCACAATATCTATGACTCATGGTCATGGGTGGGCGGCCATGCAGACGGAGAAGAAATGCTGCATGAAGTGGCTATGAGAGAGCTTTCGGAAGAGACGGGAGTAAACAATGCATCGCTTATAAGCGATGACATATTCAGCATAGAAATCCTTGATGTAGCAGAGCATGAGAAAAAAGGAAAGATCGTGCCTGCGCATTTGCACTTCAATGTGACGTACCTTGCGGAAGCAGACGAAGAGTGCGCTTTGCATATAAATGAAGAAGAAAATAAAGGCGTAAGTTGGTTTACATTTGACGAAGCTTTAAAGGCTTCGGCGGAGCCTTGGATGGTAGAGAACGTATATAAAAAGCTTATCGAAAAACTGTAATAGAGGAGAAAAACATGTACGAACTTATACAAGTTTCAGGAAACAGCTATTATATCCAGAGCCCGGCAAAAATCGGGTTATATAAATTGAATGACACCGAAGTATGTCTCATCGACAGCGGTAACGATAAAGATGCGGGCAGGAAAATAAAAAAAGTTCTTGAGGCGAACGGGTGGGCTTTGAAAACCATATATAATACTCACTCCAATTCCGATCATATCGGCGGGAATAAGTATCTGCAGGGGCAGACGGGGTGCGAGATATTCGCGCCCGGCATAGAGTGCGACTTTACGAATCATACTATCTTGGAACCGTCGCTGATATATGGCGGGTATGCACCTAAGGATCTTAAGCATAAGTTCATATTGGCTCAGCCAAGCGAGGCACAGCTGCTGACTGCAGACAAGCTGCCTGAAGGATGGGAAATTATCGAGCTACCGGGACATTTTTTTGATATGGTGGGATTCAGAACGCCTGATGACGTTGTCTATTTGGCTGACTGTCTGTCGAGCCGTGAGACGATAGATAAGTATAAGATCGGATTCATATATGATGTGGCGGCATATCTTGATACTCTTGAAAAGGTCAAGACCTTGGAAGCTAAGATATTCGTGCCTTCTCATGCGGAGCCGACAGAAGATATCGCAGAGCTTGCACAGTATAATATCGATAAGGTGAACGAGGTCGCAGATAAGATTGAAGATATATGTACAGAGCCGATCTGTTTTGAGAATATACTTCAGAAACTTTTTACCGATTACGGTCTTGTGATGAATTTCGAGCAGCATGCGCTGGTAGGGAGCACGGTAAGGTCGTATCTGGCGTATCTTAAGGATGCCGGCAGGCTGGATGTTGAGTTTACGGATAATATGCTGCTGTGGAGGAAGAGATGCAATATTTGATTTCATTCCTTGAAGGAATAATAACTTTCATATCGCCATGCATATTGCCGATGCTGCCGATATACGTTTCGTATTTTGCAGGCGGAGGTGAAAGGCAGACGAGAAAGACGATGATGAATGCCATGGGTTTTGTAGTGGGATTCACAGTCGTATTCGTGATTATGGGAATGATGGCAGGTACTGTCGGTGGATTTTTAAGAGAGTATCAGATGGCGGTCAATATAATTACCGGGGCTATCGTTATCGTCTTCGGAGCAAGTTTTCTTGGCTTATTTAAATTAAATATATTCAAAGGTATCAACAAGCAGATGGATACGCATGAGCTTGGATTTTTCTCGTCGCTTGTTTTCGGACTGGTGTTTTCCATCGGATGGACGCCTTGCGTAGGGGCTTTTTTAGGATCGGCACTTATGATGGCATCTCAGCAGGGACAAATGCTTACAGGGATGTTAATGCTTCTGGCGTATTCCATTGGACTTGGTATACCGTTTATCATCAGTGCGATCTTGATAGATCAGCTTAAATCAGCGTTCGGATGGATAAAGAAAAACTATAAAGTGATAAATATCGTATGCGGAGTATTTCTTATAATAATAGGGATACATATGGCGACAGGAACTATGGGATATTTCCTTGGAGGGGTATTATGAAAAAGCGCACTATTGTACTTATAATAGCATTGGTTTTCATTATAGGCGGAGCAGCCGTTGGGTATTATTTGCTGGGGATGTCCCAAAACCAACAGTTTGCAGGAGGAAGCGGAGCTTCAAAGGCGCCCGATTTTCTCGTTTATGACAGCGAGGGAAAAGAAGTTACTTTAGCGGATTTTGAAGACAAGCCTGTAGTGGTGAATTTCTGGGCCAGCTGGTGCGGGCCATGCAGAAGTGAAATGGAGGGCTTTGACAATCAATATAAAGAACTGGGAGATGAAGTCGAGTTTGTAATGGTGAATTTAACTGACGGGGGAAGAGAAACCGTAGATTCGGCTATGGAATTCATAAGTGACGAAGGATATAGTTTCCCGGTATATTTTGATAAAGATATGACGGCAGCAGATAGCTATCAGGCATACTCAATACCGATAACGTATTTTATAGATGCTGACGGAAGGATAGTCAGCAGCGTTACGGGAGCGATGAGTGAGTATGCACTGAGCGAAGGAATAAAAATGATTATGGATTAATATACTATCGTTTATTTACGAGCCATTCCCAAATGAAAATTACAATTCCGAGAGTAAGCGGAATAAAAAACTTAGATGGTTCTATCCAGTCGATCCTATCAAATTTAACCATTAATGAAAAAAGCACTGCACCTATGCCGCATCCGAAAGCGAACAGATGCATAGTTTTAAACATGTTCATAATAATAATCTCCTTTTGTATGTTATAATGAATTCTATATGAATTGAACTGCTTCGTCAAGAAGCGAGGAGGAAAATATGCAGGGATATAACTGTATAATGGTCTTTAACAAGACATCTGAGAAGGTTTTGTTCTGTAAAAGACTTTGGGACCCATATGAAGGTAAATACAACCTGGTGGGTGGTAAGATAGAAGAGGGCGAGAATGGCTTTCATGCCGCTTACAGAGAGTTGTGTGAAGAGACGGGCATCACTGAAGAAAACATAGAACTTTTTCATATGATGGATTTCACATATTATAATCAAGGGTGCTACGTTGAAGTTTACGTGGGAACTCTTATGGATGACATAGATCCGGTGCCGGAAGATCATCCTCTTTACTGGCTTGATATTGAAGAAGATTTCTTCGATCTTGAAAAATTCGCAGGCGAAGGAAATATCGGACACATGCTTCAACAAGTCAAAGATTACGGCATAGGCGAAAAAAGTAAATAGCAAAAAAATAAAATGCACCGTGAAGAGGATTTTAAGTGTTCTTACAAAAAGTTCTTAAAGGTGCATTTTATAGTGATGAGTGTGTGTTTTATT
>JAUMXT010000125.1:0-4234 GCA_030529015.1 Bacillota bacterium
GATTTCGCCATTGTTCTTTTCTCCATAAAATGTTAAAATCTTGGTTGTGAAAGGATACAATATGGAACATATGACAAACGAACAAAAGCACAAACAAATTCTTAAAGAAGTAAAGGCAACTTTCATACTGATTGCCATAGTTGCTGCCTGGCATATAGGCTTCGCATTTCTGCTGGAAGACATCGATATGCTCGTGCTGGGAATGCCTCTATGGTTTTTTGTCAGCACAATCGGTGCTTTCGTAGTTTCAGTGGTGGGAGTCGTTTTCCTGCTGGCTAAGATCTTCAAGGATTTCGATCTTGGAGACGAGTCTGAGAAAGGCGGTGATTTGAATGAGCAGTAATCAGATCACTATGCTTTTGATAATAATCGCATACCTTATCGTAAATGTCGTAGTAGGTATGTTCTTCAGCAAAAGGCAGGACAAGGCAAGCAGCCTGAGCTTTGAGAAAAAATATTTTATCGGTTCAAGAGGTATGAACGGCATCGTATTGGCTATGACTACTGTCGCCACATATGCCAGCGTAAGTTCTTTTATCAGCGGACCCGGTGCCGCTGCAATGACTTACGGCTTTTCTCAGGCATGGGTAGCAGGCGTACAAGTAGGTGCGGCTTTTCTGGTGCTGGGTGTGCTGGGTAAAAAATTCGCATTGGTGTCTCGTAAAACAGGCGCCGTAACAGTCGCAGGTTACTTGAAGGCAAGATATAAGTCGGATGCCCTCGTAATCTTGACTACTGTCATCATGCTGGTATTTTTCGTAACTCAGATGATAGCGCAGTTCCTAGGCGGAGCTACACTTATAGAGTCCGTTACAGGTCTTCCTTACTGGCTGGCTCTGGTGATATTCGCGTTTGTCGTTATTCTTTATACTGCATTCGGCGGTTTTACTGCCGTTGTTATAACCGATACATTCCAGGGAATCATCATGCTGATCGGAACCTTCCTGTTCCTGTTCTTCGTCGTTCGAGAAATCGGAGATTTTGAAACCATGAGTGTCGTGATGGATGCTCAAATGCCGGGTTGGGATACACTGACCGGCACAGGATACACACCGGGCGGGCTTTTATCCTTCTGGGTACTTGTCGGTATCGGTGTCATCGGTCTGCCGCAGACTGCTGTCAGAGGTATGGGTTTCAAAAGCACTAAGAGCTTACATACCGCTATGCTTGTGGGAACTGTAGTTGCCGGATTCCTTATGATCGGCATGCACGTGGGTGGCGCTTGGTCAGGAGCTTTGATCGCAGGTCAAGAGTTCTCTTCATCTGACTATGTCATTCCTTCAGTCATTCAGCAAATCATGCCTGTAGGTGTTGCCGGTATATTCCTGGCTGCCCCTATGGCTGCTGTAATGTCAACGGTTTCCTCACTTCTGATATTGGCGTCTGCGTCCATAGTCAAAGACTTGTGGGGAACTTATATCATCAAAGACGATGCTGATAAAAAAGCTCGTTTCGAAAAGAATTTATCTAAGTCCAGTCTGGCAGTAACTATGCTGATTGGAGTAATCGTATTCTTACTGACTCTGACTCCTCCGGACATCATCTTCTGGGTGAATTTGTTCGCGATGGGTGGTCTGGAATGCTGTTTCTTCTGGCCACTGGTCGGCGGCGTATTCTACAAAAAAGGTACCCGTCAAGCAGCTATCGCATCGACACTTATCGGCGTGGCTGTATACGTGATTTCCTATCAGTTCGGACTGACTATTTGGGGAATCAACGCTGTTGTATGGGGATTGCTGGCAGGCGGCATCGCATACTTTGCAGTTGGTAAGGCGACTGTTCGCGATGGACTTGATAAAGATGTATTGGAGAATTGTTTTTAAATTATGAGTATTTTAACTGTAGAACATCTGTCCCACGGTTTCGGTGACAGAGCAATATTTGACGACGTATCATTCCGCCTTCTTAAAGGCGAACATATAGGGCTTATCGGTGCCAACGGCGAAGGCAAGTCAACATTCATGAATATTATCACAGGCAAGCTGCAGCCTGATGAAGGAAGCATCCAGTGGGCTAAAAACTGTCGTATCGGCTACCTCGATCAGCACACTGCACTGGAGCCCGGAATGACGCTTGGTGATGTTTTAAGATCGGCATTTTCATGGCTGTTCGAGATGGAGACTCGTATGAACGATATCTGTGATCAGCTGGGAAATGTGGATGAAGATACCATGATGGAGATGATGGAAGAGCTGGGCGAGATCCAGGACATGCTGACCATGCATGACTTCTACATTATCGATTCTAAAGTTGAGGAAGTAGCACGCGCTCTTGGACTGCTTGATATAGGCCTTGACCGTCCTGTTACAGATCTATCGGGTGGCCAGAGGACTAAGGCGCTGATGGCTAAATTGCTGCTGGAAAAACCTGATATCCTGCTGCTGGACGAGCCTACCAACTACCTTGATGAAGAGCACATAGAATGGCTAAAAAGATACCTGAACGAATATGAGAACGCGTTCATCTTGATTTCTCACGATATACCGTTTTTAAACAGTGTTATCAACTTGATCTACCATATGGAAAACCAGGAATTCAACCGTTATGTCGGCGACTACGACAAGTTCATGGAAGTCTATGAAATGAAAAAATCCCAGCTGGAAGCTGCCTACAAGCGCCAACAGCAGGAGATAAGTGAGCTTAAGGATTTCGTTGCCAGAAACAAGGCCAGAGTTGCCACTCGTAACATGGCCATGTCACGTCAGAAGAAGCTTGATAACATGGAACTTATAGAACTGGCTGCCGAAAAACCGAAGCCTGAATTCAACTTCATCAAAGGCCGTACTTCAGGCAAGCTGCTGTTCAACACTAAGGATCTTGTTATCGGATACGACAAAAAAGACCCGCTGACTAAGCCTCTTAACATCACTATGGAGCGCGGTCAAAAGATCGCTCTCGTCGGTGCTAACGGTATCGGTAAAACAACTTTATTAAAGAGTATCTTAGGGCTTATCAAGCCTCTGGAAGGTCAGGTAAATCTCGGAGATTATCTGCAGATAGGATATTTCGAACAGGAAATGGCTCCCGGAAACACTAATACATGCATCGAAGAAATCTGGGAAGAATTCCCGGGTCTTAATCAGTTTGAGGTGCGTGCCGCACTTGCCAAGTGCGGGCTTACCACTAAGCACATAGAAAGCCAGGTAAGAGTCCTCTCCGGAGGAGAGCAGGCGAAAGTGCGCCTTTGCAAATTGATAAACAGAGAAACTAATCTGCTGCTTTTGGATGAGCCGACGAATCATCTCGACCAGGACGCTAAGGCCGAGCTGAAGCGCGCTTTGAAAGAGTATAAAGGCAGTATATTGATTATCTGCCATGAGCCTGAGTTTTATCGCGAGATTGCTGATCAGGTGTGGGACTGCAGTCAATGGACGACAAAAATTCTTTAACTGACGAATCCACCCTACCGCTTCGACGTTTTTTATGGTAGAATGGATGTCTAGTTATTATGAACGGAGATAGATGCTAATGAATGCAAGCACATTACAATACGCTATAAGCAGTTCTGTTTTGCTGACCCTAGGGTTATGGGACTTGTTTGTCATAGTTCGCAACTTCCTGATGGAGGGTCCGATAACAGAGATGTTAAAAACAGGAGAAGTCATATTCCTGGTGGTTCTGTTCAGCCTTATACTGCTTATCATGTTCGGTAAATTATATATGGGTTATATGGGGCTACAGTATGTACAAGGTAAGGGCTACGGTAAGATTCATATTCTCGCAGCCACTATAGGTATCGTGCTTGCGGCAATATCGTTTGTGTTCGGATTCTTTGATGTGATTTCCGGTGCTACCGGTATCGGAACCATTCTCAGAGATGTTTTTAATCTGGTAATTCTGATATGGTATCGTAAGCAGGCCAAACTGCATTTGAACTAGCTTTTGTACATATCTACTTCTATGCGGAATATATTATCGGTGATGTCAAAGGCCATCTCACCTGCGTATTTGTCAACGACTTGTGAGACGTTGCCCAGGCCTATACCGTGACCTGTTTTTACAGATTTAGTAGTTTTAAACAGCTTTTTATCCGGCAGGAGACTGCCTTCATATGTGTTTTCGATATCGATGTAGATTCCCGATGGATCTTCATCGATATTTATTTTTATCATTTTCTCACCGCTGCACTTCTTAACTGCCTCTACGGCGTTATCTACGAGATTGCCTATAACGATGCACAAGTCTTTTTTGTCTACCGTCGATTCGTCCGGAACGCTTGTGAACACTTGTATAT
>JAUMXT010000125.1:4244-4589 GCA_030529015.1 Bacillota bacterium
CCGCATCTTCTATGGCTGACAGCTTGCTGTTCAGAAGGCTGTCGATGACTATATTCCCGGAATTGGAGAATCGCTTCTGTGGTGTGATCATCGGAAAAAGCTTATCTATGTATTCTACCGCCGATTCGCTCTTGCCGTTTACGGAGAGCTGCTGTATGACAAACAGGTGGTTTACCATATCGTGTCTGAATCGGGCCGTGCCGTCATCCAGCTTCGAATACATCTCCAGCTGATTCTCGTACGCCTCCGATCTGGCGGCCAAAAGGTTTCGCTCTTTAATTGTTTTTCGGTTGAATATGATAATTGTTATCAATGCCAAAAGTAAAATCGCTGTAACTATATTAT
>JAUMXT010000126.1 GCA_030529015.1 Bacillota bacterium
TGGCAGATGTACCTATTCTGATCCTTACGATCGACCCTTGCATCAGCTGTACAGAAAGGTAGTGAGAGAAATGAAAACTTTTAGAATAGCTAAAGTACTCTTTAAGAGCCTGTTCAAAAAGCCTGCAACTCTCATGTACCCTGTAGTACAGAGAGAATGGCAGGAAAGAACAAGAGGAAGCGTTGACATTCATGTTGACTCATGTATCCTCTGCGGCATTTGCGGAAGAAGATGTCCTGCAGATGCTATCGAAGTAGACAGAAAAGCCGGCACATGGGTAATTCACAGAATGCAGTGTATCCAGTGCGGAGAATGTATATCAGCATGTCCTAAGAAGTGTCTTGAAATGAACAATCAGTACACTGAACCACAGGCAGAAAAAGTTGTAGATACATTTGAAGTTGAACTTGCAAAGGATGATACTAAGAGCAAGGCTCCTGCAGGAGATCTTGTTTGCAAGCAGGAAGATTGTGTATACTGCGGTCTTTGTGCTAAGGTATGTCCTGCAGATGCTCTCAAGATCGACAGAAAAGAAAAAATCTGGGAAGTTGATAAGGAAGCATGTGCAAAGTGCGGAGCTTGCGTAGAAAAGTGTCCTAAGAAGTGCCTGTCATTAGGTGAAGCTCCGGCTTCAGAAGAAAAGCCTGCAGAAACAGGTGATGAAAAGCTGGCATGTAACCTGGACGATTGTATCTATTGCGGACTTTGCGCAAAGAACTGTCCTTGTGACGCATTAACTGTTGACAGAAAAGAAAAGGTATGGAAGGTAGACGAAGAGCTTTGCGTTAAATGCGGAGCATGTCTCGAAAAATGCCCTAAGGAATGTCTGACAATCGGTTAAGCCAAACGGAAGGCTGACCCAAGTGAGAGAAGTTTTCCAACTATATATATAATAGTAGAAAAAATATGCGGGCAGTAAATCTGCCCGTATAATTTTATCTTGAATCTTGTCTAGAAATCACTTGACATTGACAGCCTCGTAATATACAATTATCTAGCGACTTTATGAAAATAATTAAAAGGAGAGCAGTAACTGCTCTTACTTTAGGTTGAACGGAGGACATAGAAATGAGAGTAAAGGTTACACTTGCATGCACAGAATGTAAGCAGAGAAACTACAATACCATCAAGAACAAGAAGAATGATCCTGATCGTATTGAAATGAGCAAATATTGCAAGTTCTGCAAGAAGCATACTGTTCATAAGGAAACAAAATAAGGGAGAGTAGTACTATTATGGCAAAGACGTCAAAACCAAAGGCTACGTCCACAACAAGAAAGAGAATGAATGCGGCAGCTGCTTCAGCTAGCAAAAAGCCAAGACAGAAGGGCCGTATCAAGGAATACTTTAAGGGCGTTAAGCTGGAAATGAAAAAGGTTGTATGGCCGACTAAGAAGGAACTCGGTTCTTTCACTGCAGTCGTTCTTGTTACCTGTGCTGCTTTTGCACTTGTGTTCTGGGCCATCGACTCAGGAGTTCTTGCAGCTATTAAGGCTGTTTGTTTCTAAAAGTAGATTGATGGGAGCTTAGGGTACAATGGAAAACAACGAAAACAAGAAGCTGGACCTTGAAGGACTGGAAGGTCTTAGAGGAGACGGCGAGGCTAAATGGTATGTAGTACATACGTATTCAGGCCATGAAAACAAAGTAAAAGTTAATATTGAGAAAATCGTTGAGAACAGAGGTATGCAAGACCTCATCCTCGATGTGATTGTCCCTACAGAAGACAGAGTAGAAGTTAAAAACGGGCAGCGTAAGGTTAAAACCAGAAAAATGTTCCCGGGATACGTTCTTGTAAAAATGATAGTAACTAACGAATCATGGTATCTCGTAAGAAACACCCAGGGTGTTACAGGCTTCGTAGGACATGGTTCAAATCCTGTTCCACTCACTGTAGAAGAAGTGAGAAGAATGGGAATCGAAAAAATATACATCGATCTGGATGTGGAAATCGGCGATACAGTTAAGGTTATCAATGGACCATTCGAAAACTTCATGGGAGTTGTTGAAGAGGTTAACATGGAAAAACAGACACTGAGAGCTAAGGTATCTATGTTCGGACGAGACACACCTGTAGAGTTGGATTTTGCTCAAGTAGACAAAATGTAGCGAAATCTTTCTTATATCGACCCCGTAGGGGAATCTTAAGAAAGGAGAGACGAAATGGCTAAGAAGATTACTGGTTATATTAAACTCCAGATTCCAGCCGGTAATGCAAACCCAGCACCTCCTGTAGGTCCTGCTTTAGGTCAGCATGGTGTTAACATCATGGATTTCTGTAAGCAGTTCAACGCTAAGACACAGGATCAGCCGGGAATGATCATTCCTGTAGTAATCACTGTTTACGCGGATCACTCTTTCTCATTCATTACAAAGACACCGCCTGCAGCAGTATTACTGAAGAAGGCAGCAGGTCTTGATGCAGCATCAGGTGAGCCTAACAAGACTAAGGTGGCTACACTGACATATGCTCAGGCAGAAGAAATTGCCAAGACAAAAATGCCGGATCTTAACGCAGCAAGCCTTGAATCAGCAACTGAAATGATTAAGGGTACTGCAAGAAGCATGGGAATCGTTATCGAAGATTAATTAAGTGGGAGGCTAAGGCCGCTAGTACCACAAGGAGGAAAACAAAATGCCTAAAAGAGGTAAAAATTACAGAGAAGCTATTAAAGAGTTCAACAAGGCTGAACTTCATGATCTTGATCAGGCTATGGAAATCGTTATCAAGACTTCCAAGGCTAAGTTTGACGAAACAGTAGAAGTTCACACTAGACTGGGCGTAGACGGAAGACACGCTGACCAGCAGGTTAGAGGCGCTATCGTACTTCCTCACGGAACAGGTAAAGAAAAGAAGGTATTAGTATTTGCTAAGGGACCTAAGGCAACAGAAGCAGAAGAAGCAGGAGCTGAATTCGTAGGAGCTGAAGAAATGGCTCAGAAGATCACTGGCGAAAACTGGTTCGATTTCGACGTTGTTATCGCAACACCTGACATGATGGGCGTTGTAGGTAGACTCGGTAAGATCCTGGGACCTAAGGGACTGATGCCAAACCCTAAATCCGGAACAGTAACTATGGACGTAGCTAAGGCTATCCAGGAAGTTAAAGCCGGTAAGGTTGAATATCGTCTGGACAAGACAAACATCATCCACACTCCAATTGGTAAGGTTTCATTCGGACCTGAAAAGCTGATGGATAACTTCAACGCACTGATCGGAGCTATCATCAAGGCTAAGCCTGCAGCAGCTAAGGGCCAGTACCTGAAGAGCGTAACAGTTGCTTCAACTATGGGACCTGGAGTGAAGATCAACCCTATGAAGCTGGGTTAATCAAAACTATTAACTAAGAAAATTAAGAACCAAAGACAGCGGGTGGAAATATTCCTTAATTTCCCGCCGAGGTACAATGTAAATATATGTGCCTTGTTGTCTTGGATGATGACAAGGCGTTTTTATAGCGTACCTGATTTGCGGCAAGCCGCAACCATTATTTAGAAAGGAGAACGCATAATAATGAAAGAAGCTCAGAAACAGAAGCAGTTAATTATTGACGAGATTAAAGACAAGTTTGAGAGAGCTGAGTCTGCTGTAGTTATCGATTATATCGGTATCACAGTAGCACAGGCAGATGCTATGAGAAAAAAGCTTCGTGAAGCTAACGTAGACTACACAGTTTACAAGAATACGCTCGTTAAGAGAGCTATCGCAGGAACAGAGTATGAAGCTCTGGGCGAAGTTCTTGAAGGACCAAGCGGATTCGCATTCAGCTATGACGATGCAACAGCACCTGCCAGAGTTCTTAACGAATCAATCAAAGAATACAAGAAGATGGAACTCAAGGGTGGTGTAGTTGAAGGCGCTGTATACGGTAAGGAAGATATGCAGGCTATCGCTAACATTCCATCAAGAGAAGTTCTCATCTCAAAGTTTATGGGAAGCATCCAGTCACCTATCGCAAACTTTGCGAGAGTGGTACAGCAGATCGCAGAAAGCAAAGAGGCCTAACCCCACGATACGAAGTGGAGTGGCTGGTAGGCCCTTTACGAGAAGTGCAGCACTTCAGTGCGTGGCACTTTACCGTTAAGGAAGCTAATTACAATTTTTAAGAAAGAATATAAAGGAGAATTAAAATGAATAAAGAACAGATCATCGAAGCTATAAAAGAGATGTCAGTACTCGAACTTAACGAACTGGTTAAGGCATGTGAAGAAGAATTTGGCGTAAGCGCAGCAGCAGGCGTTGTAGTAGCAGCAGCTGGAGCAGCAGAAGAAGTTGAAGAACAGACTGAATTCACAGTAGTTCTGAAGGAAGTTGGATCAGAAAAGATCAAGGTTATCAAGGCTGTAAGAGAAATCACTGGCCTGGGACTGAAGGAAGCTAAGGAACTGGTAGACGGAGCACCTTCAAACCTGAAGGAAGGCTGCGAAAAGGCAGAAGCAGAAGCTTTCAAGGCTCAGCTGGAAGAAGTTGGCGCAGTAGTAGAACTGAAATAA
>JAUMXT010000127.1 GCA_030529015.1 Bacillota bacterium
CTATAGCTGACTCTATCGTTTCTGCCTTAATCTGTTTTATATAGTTACACTTGTATCCATTAATACCTTTGCGATGCTTGCAGGCATAGTAATAATAGTCTTTGTATTTTTCTCCATTCTTCTTTTTCTTTCTGGCAACATTATGATACATAGCAGCACCGCAAACCGGACAACGCAGCATACCGGTAAGAAGATGGCTTTTACCATTACCGCCATCAATTTTCCTGTCATATGTCCTTGCAAATAATTCGAGTTTTGCTTGCGACAATGCCCATGTCTCATCATCAATCAACGCTTCGTGTAATCCATCAACCAACAGATATTCCTTCTGATTTACCATTCTGTAATCATTACGTGTTCCGTGAACCTTCTCTGTTTTACGGCGCCCATAAGCTATTTTTCCGTTATATACCGGATTATGAAGAACGGCCTTAATAAAGTATGTCGAGAAGTATTCATGTTTTCCGTTTTGTCTGACCTTCTTCGTATAACCATGCGTCTGAAGAAATCTTGCAATCCCGGCTATACCGAGCTCTGTGTTAACGTACTTGTCGAAAATGATCCTGATTACTTCAGCCTCATCTTCCGCTATATACAGAATCCCATTCTCTAATCTGTATCCATATGGAGCAAAACCTCCATTCCACTTGCCTTCACGAGCCTTCTGTATTCTGCCTTCCATGGTCTGGACTCTGATGTTATCACGCTCGATCTCGGCAACAGCAGACAGGACAGAGATCATGAGCTTTCCTGAATCTTTAGATGAATCGATACCATCTTCAACACAGATCAGGTTTACATCAAAGTCCTGCATTATCTGTAATGTTGATAATACATCTGCTGCGTTTCTTCCAAATCTCGACAACTTGAATACAAGAACAAATGAAACATTATCCTTTCCATTTGTTATATCTTGAATCATCTGAGTAAAAGCCGGTCTGCCCTCAACCGATTTACCTGACTTTCCCGCATCCTCATATTCGCCGACTATCTCATAATTGTTAAACTCAGCGAACATGCGCATCCTGTTCTTTTGAGCTTCCAACGAATATCCATCGACCTGAATAGCAGTCGATACACGGGTATACATATATACTTTTTTCTTTTCTTCCATCTTTATCCTTCTTTCTTCTGATTAATCTGCTTGAAATAAGCGAGAAATCTCTTTTGGGATTCGTCATCCATATTTCTTACTGTTTCAATCAGGCTTTTCTCCTCGTTTGTAAGGACAAAATCCGTCTCTTCAGTTCCTTTTAGTAAATACGATGTTGATATTCCCAGTGCTTCACAAACTACCGGTATCTTTTCTGCAGTCGGATTAGTATGCTTTGTATTCCAATCACTGATTGTGCTTGCAGTGATTCCGGTTCTGCGAGCTAATTCTCTTATGCTTATTCCGTTATCCTTCATTACCTTGAATAATCTTTCGTTAATCGTCATATAACGCCTCCCTGTATTCTGTACGTTTATGCGTACAGAATATCAGAGGACATTTTCTTCGTCAATCTTTTGTTTCTTTGTTTGCCATCAGGTCTGCATATTTCCTGTAGACTTCTGCTCTTTTTGCGAAGAAATATACATATTCCGGAGTCGGCAGATCATCGAGGCCAAGACTTTCTCCATATTTCTCGATCATCCTGGCCAGAAAATCGGCAAGTCCGCTCCATCTGTCGTTCGTCTTTGTCGTTTCTTTGAGTTCTGTCTGTATATTCATATTTATCACCTGGCGCCTCCGCCTTTACCCTTTCTTTTTAGTAAGCTTTCCTGTTTTCTGCGCTCCCGTTCTTTCTCTTCAAGTTCATCGATAAATCCGGGAGGAAGAAGATCTAACAGCTTTTGAATTTTCTGCTGTTTAGCCTGCAGCTCGTCGATCTTGCCATCTCTTTCTTTGACAGCTTCTTCGAGTTTTTCTGACTTCCCTATCCAGAACCTGCTGATTTCCGCCTGATTCCTGATATCACAGTTCAACCGCTCAACATATCCGTTGACCGACTTAATCTGTTCTTTCATCTTTGCCATTTCGGGAGCATATCGTGAAATGAGTTCGATTGCCTGAGCTTTCTTATCTTTGCTCTTTAGCATGCCTATATCGTTAATCGCCTGAGCTATCTCTTCGTAGTGAGTCATGAGAACATCTGCATTCTTGAAGAGATACGTAGGAAGATGTTCACGGTGAGTGATCCTCTTCGGGAGTCCCCGCTTGATATTTGGGAAGTGATAGGCCATGTGTTCATAAAACAGATCCTGAAGTTTTACGAGTCCTGCAGGTCCGCCGATTATTGTTTTGGAAGAAAGTCTACCGTCCTTCGTGATAGGCACAAAGCATACGTGCATGTGCGGACTCTTCTCATCAAGATGGACTACTGCGGATAAGATGTTCTCTTCGCCGAAGGTCTTTTCATAAAATCTGTATGCCATTTGGAAGAAAACAGAAATATCGTGAAGTGACTTTCCTTTGAAGAACTCAGGTGATGCGGTACATATACTGTCCTGCATCACGACACTGTCTTTCCGCACCTTGCAGCCGACTTCCTGTATCCTTTGAAGGATCATGTTCCTGTAACTGCCGGTCGGTGTTTTGAGATGGAAATTGTTTTGAGATAAGCTCAGATTTATATCCGGGTTGCTCTTGTATTCTTCCTTCTCTCGCTCGTGATGTTTCTCCAGGCGCCCGACGGCACCCATCTTACATTTGTTGATTCTCATAATTGCATAAGCCATATTTAGGCCTCCTTTGTTTTAAGTTTGTTTGGGCATAAAAAAAGCCCCGCTTCTTTTAGCGAGGCATCCTCTTGGTTCGGGCAAGATGTCAATAAGTTAATAAGTCGCAGGGGATAGTCCGTCTGACATCTTGCAATTACTGTCGGTCTTATACACCGCAACAGAAATAGAAGGACGCTCCTTATGTGAAATTGTCCGCAATAAGCGGCGGCCAATTTCCCAACGTAGCTTTGTTGTGTCGAGATGTGATCGCATATACCGAACGCTCCCATCTCTCCCCAACAACCTCGGATATCGTCGTCAGAACAGTCGTCCACCGGAAGACTGTCCTTCCTAGATATCCTTCTAATTCTGTTGGGTGTAACACACTACACCTTGCAAGCAAGGTGGTGTGCAAGGGGATTCCCCTTGACCCCTGTCGAGGATACGGAAATCTACACGCAGGTACCGCTTCGCCCTGCGCGTATCTTCCCTTAATCCTCTCTTCCGTCGGAAGTAAGATGTCAAAGCAGTCTGTCTCTATACTTATTAACATCTTGACACCTTACATTCCTTCTGGTGCTTCAGGGAGCTTCCAGTACCATTGGTTCTGCATCCTGATCGATTCGATCCCAAGCTCCCTTTTCGCACTTTGTGCAGTCGATCTGCGTATGCCATTCTTTGCCAGAATGGCCTCGCAGTCTTCTGCCGGTACCGCCGTTCCTGCTGCAAGCATTTCTTCGATAACCGCTTTTGCCTCCTGCAGCCTTGTATCCGGTCTTCCGATGTCGGCAATGAAATCCTGATTGCGCAGTATTTCATCTGCCGTCTTCTCGGATACACCCGTGAACTCGATTCCGTTGTCGTTTATCCTGAACTCAAGCGTATCTCCCTTTGATGCGAGGTTCATCTTTGTCTGGACGAGATAACGCTTGTCTTCCTCTTCGGGATCTCTGGCTAAAAGAAGGATGCTCCTTACAGCTCCAGCCACATCAATAGAGCCGGGAGTCCTATATAGTGCTTTAACACCCGGCATCTTGTTCATGTGATTTACAACCACAATGGAGCAGTCTGTTTCTCTTGCTGCACTAATAAGAGCATTGAACTTCGGTCTTACCTCATTGGAAGCATTCAGAGAACAGTTACCGATATACGAAGCAAGCGGATCTAAAACAAGAAGCTTCGCTCCGGTCTGCTTTATAGCATCCAAGATACGGCCGTCCTCGAATGTGAGAGGGGATTCCGATTCATCAATAAAGGCGAGTCGGTCTCTGATACCGCCCGCCTTTATGAATCTTGGAACTATGGTGTCATCGTAATCGTCCTCAGTACTCTGATACAGTACCGTAACCGGTTCCGGTGGCTTGTCGTAATCCGTATAAGGTAATGGTTCACCTCTTGTCAGGTATGCTGCCAAAGTGAGCATAAAGGTGCTTTTACCTTCTCCTGGATCTCCCTGAAGGATCGTTACCTTTCCTCTGGGAATAAAAGGAGGCCAGAGCCATTTGATCTCTCTGACCTCTACATCTTTTGAACTGATAATCTTCAGCTCGGTTTTCTGTGACATAAAATCACTCCTTTCAAAAATATTTATTTGCATTAAAAAAGCGGCTGTTCTTTTACGAACAACCGCTTCTTAATACTTATTCTGGGGGTATAAATGGATAGACTACCCCAAACCCATAATACGCTCATTTGAAATTTAAATCAAGAACATATGTTCTATATTTTGCACAAGTTTTCTGTTCCCCTTTTAGCAGTTCTGTCAATCCAGTCCGAATTTATATATCC
>JAUMXT010000024.1 GCA_030529015.1 Bacillota bacterium
TACCGATGAGCGCGGACACCAGATTAAGGTCTCTGAATCTCAGCAATTCAGCCAACATTATACTGTTCGAAGCCTTGAGACAGCTGGGTTTTCCGGACTTAAAGTAGGCGAAAAGCATGAGAAAAATAGAATAATGTGACAAATTTTCAGGCAAATCTGAAGTTGGCAAAAAACTTGCTATATGGTACAATGAGCGAAGAGGTATTTACATGAGTATGAAGCTTGGTTATGATTTGACAATCGAACAAGTGCAGAAGCTCGTGATGACCCCGGAACTCATCCAGGCCATCCAGATTCTGCAGTTTAATACTCAGGAGCTGGATTCCTATGTACAGGAGCAGCTTCTTGTTAATCCTGTCCTCGAACAGGCTCAGCCTGAGGTTTCTGAACAGCCTCAGTTGCAAGATAACAAGGATAGCTTCGACTGGAAGGAATATATCAGAGACAGACAATATGACGATATAAGCTATAGACATTGGGAAGACCGTAGCGGTGAAGAGAAGGAAAACAATTATGAACAGTACGTTTCATCTTCAGACGTAACGTTGCCGGAGCATCTGATGTTTCAGCTTCAGTTCGCGGCGCCTAGAAAAGACTGTCGCAGAATAGGTAAATATATAATCGAGTCCCTTGATGAGAATGGTTACATGACGTCTACCGCTGAAGAGATAGCCAAGGCTACAGAAGCGAGTGAAGAAAAGGTTCACAAGGTGCTGGAGATAATACACACATTCGATCCTATGGGTGTCGGCGCCAAAGATTTAGCAGAATGTCTGCTGATACAGCTCAAGCAGAAGGGACAGCTTACTGAAATTTTTGAAAGAGTAATAGGCGATCACTTGGAAGACCTGGCAAACAACAGACTTTCGATTATCGCTAAGGATATGGGCATTTCGGCAAAGGAAGTTCAGGACATGAGTGATATCATCAGAACTCTCGAACCGAAGCCGGGTAGGAGCTTTGCGGCACAGACGGACAACAGATATATCATACCGGATGTGCTTGTGGAACGAATAGATGACGAGTATGTAGTAATAATAAACGAGAACAGCTCGCCTAAACTCATGGTCAGCGCATATTACAAGAACTTGCTGAAGGAAGCCGATAAGGATGACAATCTCAACAAATATTTATCCGATCGGGTTAATTCGGCGCTTTGGCTTATCAAGAGCATAGAACAGAGAAAACAGACTATATATAATGTAGTTACTGCAGTAGTGAAGCATCAGAAGGAATTTCTCGACAAGGGAAGCAAATACATGAAAACGCTTACCCTTAAGGACATCGCTGAAGAAGTGGGAATTCATGAATCCACAGTATCCAGATCGATAAACGGGAAATACCTCCAGTGTCCGAGAGGAGTGTTTGAAATCAAATACTTCTTCTCCGCAGGTGTTTCTTCAGATGAAGGCGAAGGAATTTCATCAAACAGCATCAAGGAATTCATCAAGGAAATCGTAGAAAACGAAGATCCTAAATCGCCTTGCAGTGACCAGTCTATGGTAGAAATATTGTCAGGAAAAGGCATCAATATTTCGCGAAGAACAGTAGCCAAATACAGAGATGAGATGAATATATTATCCTCATCTAAACGAAGACGTTATTGATCCTTTTATCTGATGTCGAAGGCAGCAGATAGAGGTGAAATATATTATTTAATTTATAATTATTGAAAGCTATATATTTTCGAGGAGGAGTAAAGAAAATGGCAATCAAAATCGGTATAAGCGGATTCGGTCGTATTTCAAGAGTAGTTATCAGAGCAGCAATGTTCGAAAACGATATCGAAATCGCAGGAATCAATGTTAGAAACGCAGACCTGGAATACATGGTATACATGCTGAAATATGACTCAACTTTCGGCAGATTCCCTAAGGAATTGGGAATGTACGAAGATGGTCTCATCATCGATGGCAAGAAGGTCCCTGTATTCAGCGAAAGCGATGCTTCCAAGATTCCTTGGGGTGAATGCGGAGCAGAGTATATCGTAGAAGGTACAGGCGCTTACAACACTACTGAAAAAGCACAGGTACATATCGATCAGGGCGCTAAGAAAGTTATCATCACAGCACCTGCCAAGGATAAGGAAACACCTACATTCGTTATGGGTGTAAACCACGACAAGTATGAAAGCTCAATGAACGTTGTTTCCAACGCTTCATGTACTACAAACTGTCTGGCACCTCTGGCTAAGGTTATCGAAGACAATTTCGGTATCGACCAGGGTCTCATGTCAACTATCCACGCAGCAACAGCTAAGCAGAAGGTAGTAGACGCACGTTCCATGAAGGACTGGAGAACAGGAAGATCTGTATTCAACAACATCATTCCTACTTCAACAGGTGCAGCTAAGGCAGTATCCCTCGTTATTCCGTCACTGGAAGGCAAGATGACAGGTATCGCATACAGAGTACCTACTTCAGACGTATCAATGATCGACCTGAACATCATGACTAAGAAGGAAACTACATATGAAGAAATCTGCGCTAAGGTTAAGGAAGCTGCAGAAGGCGAAATGAAGGGTATCATCGAATACGTGGACGACGAAGTAGTATCACTGGACTTCGTAGGCGATCCGCACACTTCAATCTTTGACGCAAGAGAAGGTATCCAGCTCAACAACAAGTTCTTTAAGTTCCTGGCATTCTATGACAATGAATACGGATACTCAAAGAAGGTTCTTGAACTGATCCAGCATATGTACAGCGTAGATCACGCATAATAAACAAATATTGAATTAACCGGGCAGTCGGGTCATCCCGGCTGCCGATTGTCGATTTAAGAGAGGGTTTTCAAATGAAAAAAACAGTTAGAGACATCGAAGTTTCAGGTAAAAAAGTCCTTGTAAGATGCGACTTTAACGTACCTATGAAGGACGGCGAAATCACAGATGATATCAGAATCACTTCAGCGCTTCCAACTATCAAATATCTCGTTGAAAACGGCGCTAAAGTAATCCTTATGTCACACATGGGCAGACCTAAGGGTGAAGCGAAACCGGAGTACTCCTTAAAGCCTGTTGCTGACAGACTTTCTCAGCTTCTCGCAAAGGACGTTGTTTTCGCTACGTCGGACGTTGTTGTTGATGATTCCGTTAAGGCTGCAGCCGAAGCTCTCGAAGAGGGTCAGGTAATGCTGCTTGAAAACGTTAGATATCGTAAGGAAGAAACTAAGAACGAAGAGCCGTTCACAGGACAGCTTGCTTCACTGGGAGAAATATTTGTAAACGATGCATTCGGTACTGCTCACAGAGCACATTGTTCAACTGCAGGTCTTGCAGAATACATGCCGAGCGTATCAGGTTTCCTCATCGAAAAAGAAGTTAAATTCCTGGGCGATGCTCTCGAAAATCCGGAAAGACCGTTCGTGGCTATCATGGGCGGAGCCAAGGTGGGCGACAAGATTCCGGTAATAGAAAATCTTCTCAAAAAAGTAGATTGCCTTATCGTAGGCGGCGGCATGAGCTACACATTCTTCAAGGCTATGGGTTATGAAATCGGAACATCAATCCTTGATGAAGAAAGCCTCGGACTTGCATCCGAACTCATGCAAAAGGCAGAGCAGGCAGGCGTAAAGCTTCTGCTCCCTGTTGACACTGTATGTGCCAAAGAATTCAGCAACGATAGCGAAAAAGCTGTATTCGACAGAGATAAGATTCCGGCTGATATGATGGGAATGGACATTGGCCCTAAGACCATCGATTTATATAAAGAAGCTATTGCAGATGCCAAGACTGTAGTATGGAACGGTCCGTGCGGAGTATTTGAAATGTCAAACTTTGCAGAAGGAACCAAATCCATCGCGAAAGCACTGGCAGATAGCGATGCGGTAACCATCATAGGCGGCGGAGATTCGGCGGCGGCTGTAGAACAGTTCGGATATGCCGGCGAAATGACACATATTTCAACAGGTGGCGGTGCTTCTCTGGAATTCCTGGAGGGTAAAGCATTGCCGGGTATAGAATGTTTGGAGGAGAAATAATGAGAATACCGTTCATTGCAGGCAACTGGAAAATGTTTAAAACCAAAGCGGACGCGCTTGCATTTGCAGAAGAGTTCAAGGGCCTCTACGGGGGAACCGATGTACAGACAGCAATATGTGCACCTTTTACAAATCTTGAAGCGCTAGTGGAAGCTTTTAAAGACACAGACATCATGGTAGGCGCACAGAACGTGCACTTTGCAGATGAAGGCGCTTATACAGGAGAAATAAGCGTAGCTATGCTGGAAGAAATAGGCGTCGACTTTTGCATCGTAGGACATTCCGAAAGAAGACAGTATTTCGGAGAAACAGATGAGACATGCAACCTCAAGCTGAAAAAGCTCTTCGAAGGACCTATCAGACCTATCCTTTGTGTTGGAGAAAGCCTGGATGAACGTGATGCCGGCAAGGCATTTGATATAGTTAAAACTCAGCTGGAGGCAGACCTTGTGGGAATCGAAGCTGATCAGGTAAAGAAGCTGGTCATCGCATACGAACCTATCTGGGCTATCGGTACAGGAAGAACAGCTACTCCTGAACAGGCTGAGGAAATGTGTGCATACATCAGAGAAACTCTCATCGCACTTTATGATGAAGAAACTGCTGATGATGTTATAATCCAGTACGGCGGCAGTGTAAAACCGGCTAATGCCACTGAGATAATGAACATGGATGAAATTGACGGAGCTCTGGTTGGCGGAGCAAGCCTTAAGGCAAAAGATTTCATGGAAATAATAGATTTCTAAGGAGGAGAACAATATGGCATATATCGTAGATGTAATGGCACGCGAAGTGCTTGACTCAAGAGGTAACCCTACAGTTGAAGTTGAAGTTTTACTGGAAGACGGCGCAGAAGGAAGAGCGATTGTACCATCAGGCGCATCAACAGGCGTTCACGAAGCAGTTGAACTGAGAGACGGTGACAAGGCAAGATACCTTGGTAAGGGAACACTTCAGGCAGTAGATAACGTTAACAATATCATCGCAGATGAAATCATCGGATGGGACGCACTGGATCAGGTTGGTCTCGACAAGATGCTTATCGAACTGGACGGAACTCCTAACAAGGGCAAGCTGGGTGCTAACGCTATTCTGGGCGTATCAATGGCTGTGGCAAGAGCTGCTGCAGATTCATGCGGAATGCCATTATTCCAGTACCTTGGTGGTGTTAACGGTAAGGTTCTCCCAACTCCTATGATGAATATTTTAAACGGTGGATCACATGCTGATAACACTGTAGATATTCAGGAATTCATGATCATGCCTGTAGGTGCTGCTAACTTCAGAGAAGCACTGAGAATGGGTGCAGAAGTTTTCCATAACTTAAAGAGCGTTCTTAAGGGTAAGGGAATGAATACAGCAGTTGGTGATGAAGGCGGTTTCGCACCTAACCTTTCCACTAACGAAGAAGCTATTCAGGTTATCATCGAAGCTATTGAAAAAGCAGGATATAAGCCGGGAGATGATGTAAAGATCGCACTGGACGTAGCAGCAAGCGAATTCTATGATGCAGATGCTGACATCTACAATCTGACAGGCGAAGGCGTATCAAGAACTGCAGAAGAAATGGTATCCTACTATGAAATGCTTTGTGACAAGTATCCTGTTATCTCCATCGAAGACGGTCTTGCTGAAGACGACTGGAACGGATGGAAGATCCTGACTGACAGACTTGGTGACAGAGTACAGCTGGTAGGAGATGACCTGTTCGTAACAAATACAAAGAGACTTAAGGAAGGTATCGAAAAGGGTATCGGTAACTCTATCCTTATCAAGGTTAATCAGATCGGTACACTGACAGAAACTTTCGATGCTATCGAAATGGCTAAGAAGGCAGGATACACTGCAGTAGTATCACACAGAAGCGGCGAAACCGAAGACACTACTATCGCAGATATCGTAGTTGGTCTCAATGCCGGACAGATCAAAACAGGCTCACTGTCAAGAACAGATCGTATCGCTAAATACAACCAGCTTCTGAGAATCGAAGAACTTCTTGACTCTGCAGGACAGTATGCAGGCCCTGAAGCCTTCTACAATCTGAAAAAATAGCACAATTAAGAAATCAAAATTGTTGATTTTTGGCGGGTGCTATGATAAACTCTAGTGGTTAGAGTATAAGGAGGAAGATGTAATATGAGTATTGCTCTTAAAATAGTACTTGCTTTAGTAAGTGTGGTCTTAATTATCAGCGTATTGCTGCAGTCAAGTAACAGTGCGGGACTGTCCGGTTCTATCGGCGGTGGCGCAGAGCAGCTGTTTGGTAAGAAGAGAAGTCAGGGCTATGACGCTATTCTCAGTAAGGTCGCAACTGTTGCAGCGGTACTGTTCATAGTGTTATCGCTTGTTCTGGTAGCAATGGAATAATCCAAGGCTATCTGTTTATACAAGATGTCGTTTTTAATTAATTGATTTATTTAATATTTCGTGTCAAAAATTTAAGAGGTGTCTATGACGCCTCTTATCAAGTTAAAGAATCGGCACGAGAGGGAGGTATCATCAAATGAATGTTTTAGCAATCGTTGCTGTTATCGCGGCAATTATTGGACTGGCAGTTGCCATCGGTCTTGCTTCATGGATTGGTAAGCAGGATGAAGGTACTGACAGAATGAAGGAAATCGCCGGCTACATCAGAGAAGGTGCTATGGCGTTCCTGTCAAGAGAGTACAAGATAATGATCATCGTTATCGTAGTGCTGTTTGTACTTATCGCAGTATGTATCGGAATCGTAACAGGTGTCCTTTATGTATGTGGTGCTCTGTTATCAGTACTGGCTGGTTACTTCGGAATGAAGGTAGCTACACTGGGTAACGTAAGAACTGCATCAGCTGCTAAGGATTCAGGCATGAACCTGGCTCTGAAGGTTGCTTTCAGATCAGGTGCTGTTATGGGTCTTGCAGTAACAGGTCTCGGACTTCTGGGCCTGGGCGTAATCGTATGCGCACTGGATCTTGCTACAGTTATGGAATGCATTACAGGTTTCGGACTCGGAGCATCATCAATGGCTCTGTTCGGACGTGTTGGTGGCGGTATCTACACTAAGGCTGCTGACGTTGGCGCTGACCTGGTTGGTAAGGTTGAAGCAGGAATCCCTGAAGACGACCCTAGAAACCCTGCAGTTATCGCTGACAACGTAGGCGACAACGTAGGTGACGTTGCAGGTATGGGTTCCGACCTGTTCGAATCATATGTTGGTTCAATCATCTCCGCTATCACACTGGCTGCAGTTGCAGCAGTTAACTCAGGCGGACTGTTCGATGAAACTACAGCTGCTTTATTCCCACTGATCCTTTCAGCTATCGGCATCATCGCTTCACTGATCGGAATCTTCATGGTAAAGGGCAAGGAAGGTTCAAACCCTGCTAACGCTCTTAACCTGGGAACATATATCGCAGGTATCATAGTTGTTATTGCTGCACTGGTTCTGTCAAAGACAATGCTGGGCGGATTCAGCTATGCTATCGCTATCATCGCAGGTCTGGTTGTTGGTATTGCCATCGGTAAAATCACAGAAGTTTACACTTCAGCAGACTACGGTTCAGTTAAGAAAATCGCTGAACAGTCACAGACAGGTTCAGCTACTACTATCATCAGCGGTCTCGGCGTTGGTATGATGTCAACACTGTGGCCAATCCTCTGCATCGCAGTTGCTATATTCGCAGCTTACTATTCAGCAGGCGTATACGGAATCGCTCTCGCAGCAGTTGGTATGCTGTCAACTACAGGTATGACAGTTGCTGTTGACGCTTACGGTCCTGTATCCGACAACGCAGGTGGTATCGCAGAAATGTCAGAACTTCCTGGCGAAGTAAGAGAAATCACAGACAAGCTCGACTCAGTTGGTAACACTACTGCAGCTATCGGTAAGGGATTCGCTATCGGTTCAGCAGCTCTCACAGCTCTGGCTCTGTTCGTATCCTTCGCAGAAGTTGCTCAGATCACAGCTATCGATCTGCTGTCACCAATCGTAATCATCGGTCTGTTCATCGGCGCTATGCTGCCGTTCCTGTTCTCAGCTATGACTATGAATTCAGTAGGAAGAGCTGCTAACCAGATGATCGAAGAAGTAAGAAGACAGTTCAGAGAAGACAAGGGCATCATGGAAGGTACTTCCAAGCCTGACTATGCTAACTGCGTAGACATCTCAACTAAGGCTGCTCTTAAGGAAATGGTAGTTCCTGGTCTTATGGCTATCCTGGCTCCACTGGCTGTAGGTATCCTCCTGGGCGTTGAAGCTCTGGGCGGACTTCTGGCAGGTGCTCTGGCATCAGGTGTTCTGCTGGCCCTCATGATGGCTAATGCAGGCGGTGCTTGGGACAACGCTAAGAAGTACATCGAAGAAGGACACTTCGGCGGCAAGGGTTCAGAACCTCATAAGGCTGCAGTTGTTGGTGACACTGTAGGTGACCCGTTCAAGGATACTTCCGGTCCATCAATCAACATTCTGATCAAGCTGATGACTATCGTATCACTGGTATTCGCACCACTGTTCGTAGCAATCGGCGGACTGCTCGTGTAATATAAGCAAAGTTGATAAAATTCAAAGTGCGGTAGAAATACCGCACTTTTTTATTGTTTGCAAAAGACCGGCTTTGTGGCTGTGCTAAGTCCTCATCACAGGTGATCATATACGCTCGTTCAAAAGGAATAGAAACTCGGGAAAACTCATGTCTTTCAGACATTCAGACAGTTCCCGAGTTTTAGCTATTCTTTATTTTCACGTCGCGTATGATCACATCTGTTCCTGCGGAAACCACACAGCCACAAATCCGGTCTTTTTTCAATAAAAAAAGCTGATATAAATTACATAGGTAACAGCCCAACCCCATTGCTGAGCGGTTTCCGCAGGAGCAGGTATGAGCACATACGAAATGAACAAAGATAATAGCTAAACCCTAGCACTGTTTGAGCGACCTTGGTCGTGAGTTTGCTAGGGTTTCTATTATCTGTGAATGAGTATTGTTGCTCATCTGCGACGAGGACTAAGCGAATGCAATGGGGTTGAGCTGTTACAATGTATATATTGATACTTTTTTATTTTCAAAAAATTAACATGCAATTTTTCTCTCAAACAACAAACAATATAAAAGAAAACATGAGAGGAGAATTAGAAGAAGATGAGTAGAATTAAGTTTCTTCTGGCAGCGGTGCTGTGCGTATCTCTTCTGGCTTTTGCCGGTTGCGGTAATGATAATACTGCCAATGATAACGCGCAGGACAATACTGTTACGGAAGATCGTCAGGACATGGGAAACAACAGCAATGACAGAACCGATAACGGTGATTCATTGACAGAAGACATGGCCGACGGTGCGAAGGACGTCATTGACGATGTTGAAGATGCGATAGACGGCAAGGACGAAACGAAAAGCAAGAAAGATACAGAAGCAGGTCAATAACGTCGAAAAGTAAAAGGTGGCAATGCCACCTTTTATGTTGTAAAATGTAACATATGTTTTGATATTATCGGAAGCCGAATTGGAGGTAACATGATAAAGAAGAAAAAAGGACATGTACTTACAGGAACGTTATCAAAGCACAGGAAGGGCTTTGGTTTTGTAACGTGTGAAGAAATAGAACAAGATATTTTCATCGCACCTGACAGCTTAGGAACTGCCATGGATGGAGATGTCGTGGAGATAGATTTGATCCCCGAATACCTTTGGAGGAACTCACCTGAAGCGATAATAACCAAGGTGGTGAGCAGAAAAACAGCAGAGGTTGTTGGAACTTTCCAGAAAAGCAAGAAGTTCGGTTTTGTTATTCCAGAAAGCAGAAAATACAGGGAAGACATTTTCGTAAGAAAGAAGGACTTTTCCGGAGCGCAACGTGGAGACAAGGTGGTTGTTCAGATCACAAGATACCCTGACAGATACAACAGCGCCGAAGGGAAAATAACTGAGATAATAAGCCGTGCGGGACAGCCGGGAGGCGATATCAAGGCGATAGCCAGAAGCTACGGCATGCGTGAAACCTTTCCAAGCAGAGCATCGGCAGAGGCCAAGGCAGTAAGAAAACAAGGCATCACAGCAGATGACTTGAAAGGTAGAAAAGACCTTAGAGATAAGACGATATTTACGATAGACGGGGCAGACTCCAAGGATTTTGATGATGCGGTATCTATAGAAATTCTGGAAAACGGGAATTACCTGCTTGGTGTTCATATAGCTGACGTTGCTCATTACGTTAAAGAAGCAGGACCGCTCGACAAGGAAGCCCTTAAGCGTGGCACCAGTGTTTACCTTATAGACCAGGTGATCCCTATGCTGCCTAAGGCCCTTTCCAATGATATATGCAGCCTTAATCCCGGGAAGGACAGACTGACTCTTTCAGTGGATATGGAAGTATCGGCTGAAGGTGAAGTCGTGGCTCACGAAATTTATGAAAGCGTTATAAAATCTTCAGAAAGGCTGGTCTACGATGATATTTCTGACCTGCTGGAGAATGATGATATAGAAATGGCGACTAAGTATGCACATATCAAGGAAGAACTATACGCCATGAATAAGCTCGCCTTAAGATTAAGGAAAAACAGAGAAGCACGCGGAAGTTTGGACTTTGACCTGGACGAGGCACATATCACTCTCGACGACCAAGGCTTTCCGATAGGCATAGGTGTTGCCAGCAGAAGGTCTGCCAACAAACTCATAGAGGAATTCATGCTGCTGGCCAATGAGACTGTAGCGGAGCACTTTTTCTGGCTGGATTGCCCTTTTATTTACAGAGTGCATGAAAAGCCGGCAACAGACAAAATAGAGCAGCTTAGAACCTTCCTGAGAACGATGGGAATAGTACTTAGAGGAAATGCCGACAGCATACATCCTAAAGCAATCAGCTCGGTACTCGAAGAAGTCAGGGACAAGCCTACAGAGAATGTAGTGAATTCTGTAACCTTAAGGTCTATGCAAAAGGCGTTCTATGCGACTGCCTGCGAAGGGCATTTCGGCCTTTCGTTAAAATACTACAGTCATTTCACTTCACCTATAAGACGTTATCCCGATCTCATGATACATCGCATTATAAAGGCGTGGTTACATGGAGAAGATATTTTAAAGCTGACAAAGCGTTATAAGAAAAAAGTGCAGGAAGCGGCAGAGCTTAGTTCTGCTGCCGAAAGACAGGCAGTAGAAGCTGAACGTGAAGTGGAAAAGCTCAAGAAGGCCGAGTATATGAGCTATCATGTAGGCAATGTATTTGATGGTATAATCAGCGGAGTTACGGGATTCGGGATCTATGTGCAGCTTGAAAACACAGTTGAAGGGCTTATAAGGATAGATGAGCTCAGCGATGATTATTACGACCATATAAAAGAAAAATACGCCCTCGTAGGAAGGCGTACAGGCAATACGTATAAACTAGGCGATGATATCGCTGTTTTAGTCAATAGTGTCGATATCGAAAGGCGTGAAATCAACTTTCTACCGGCAGACTCGCTGCTATACTGATGGCAGACAGAGCATCGCCGGCCTCATCGATATAGACAGGTTTGGCAGCAACATCACCAAGCGACAGCATACCGACGATTCGGGAGGCTTCCGTAACAGGGAGCCTTCTTATTTTATATGCCGAAAAAAGCAGTGCCGCATCGTGAATATTCTGATCCGGTGAAACGGTTACCGGGTCCTTTGACATTATATCTGAAGCGGTAAGCATGTTTCCGTCTATATCTTCTAAATCGCCTGAATCACCGACGGTAACAGTTTTCGCTAAAACTCTCAAAACAAGATCTCTGTCCGTAACAACGCCCTTTACATGACCGGCATCGCTACAGACCGGAATACATCCAATATCGTCCTTTCGCATCTTCATCGCGATAAGTCCAACGGGAGTATCCTCTCTGATACAAGCAATATTAGTGCTCATAAGTTCCTTTACCTTCATAGCATCCTCCTTTGATATTTCTACAAATAGGATTGCCAAAAGTAAAGGATATTATCTGTCTTTACCCCAGAAATTTCTGGTGAATAAGATTATTACAGTGAATAATTCAAGTCTGCCGACTACCATCAGCAAGCTCAGGAAAACCTTAAGCGCCGGATGGAAAAATGCGAAGTGGCCCATGGCCGCAGGCTCTCCGAATGCAGCACCTGTGTTTGATAGCATCGCAAGGGTTGATGTGATAGTCGTTTCCAAATCAAGACCCTGGAAGGATATTATCAGAGACGAGAACAGGAATATGAGCATATATGTCAGTATGAATACTGTTATCTGAGAAACTACAGGCGCGGATATCGCATGACCGCCAACCTTGACTGCTACTACAGCTCGAGGGTGAAGTCGCTTAGTGCATCCTCTCCAAATAAGTCTCAACATTACTACGATTCTTATTACCTTGATAGAGCCTGATGTTGAAGCGGCGCAACCGCCTATAAACATAAGCGTTATGAGAACCATCTGACATACTGAAGGCCATACTGTGTAAGGTGATCTCGTATATCCCGAAGTAGTAGCCATGCTGATTACCTGGAAGAAGGATTCTCTGAGGGCCATACCGAAGGAACTGTCGCTTTGAAGAGCAAGCCCCAGCGTACATATAATGATACCTCCCGCGATTATTATCAGATATGCTCTAAGCTCGACATCCTTAAGGACATAGGAGAACTTACCGGTCGCGATGCTGTAATATAAGATGAAGTTGATAGATGCCAGTATGCAGAAGATGGAAATAATGATCTCAACATAAAGGCTGTCGTAATAAGCGATCCCTTCAGGATGGACCATAAGACCGCCGGTACTTATACTGCCCAACGTATTGATGGCTGCGTCAAATGTACCCATGGTATCCGAAAGCATGAGCAGAATGAACTCAATTACTGTGAACGAAATATATGTCACATAGAGGATCTTGGCGGAATCGCTCATTCTTACAGTCATTTTCTCCATAACGGGGCCGGGAGCTTCAGCTCGCGCCATCATCTGTCCGTTAATACCGAGTGCCGGCAGGATCGAGATGACAAATACAAGGATTCCCATACCTCCAAGCCAGTGAGAAATCGCTTTCCAAAGCAGCAAGCTTTTCGGCAGAACAGCAGTCGCTACAGCGGTGCATCCTGTTGTCGTGAAGCCGGAAGTGGATTCAAAAAACGCATCTATAAAACTGTTTGTAAAATCCGAAAAATAATACGGGAAGCTGCCTACAAAAGAAGCTAAGAGCCAGCAGGCAGTAACAACTATGTAGCCTTCGCGAGCGCGGAATTTAGCATGCGGAGCACGTATCGCAAAAGTTATGATCGCTCCAATTATGATAGTAGGAAGCGAGCATTTGCGAAATGCGTGGGTAGCAGAAATATCCCCTGTTGATTCTGCATAAACCCAAGGGATAAGCATCGATAAGCCTACGATAAACAATATAATGCCGATTATTCTAAGTATGGCTTTGTAGTTGATCTTTGCACTAAAAGGCATGATCCGGCGCCTCCTTTAATGATTCTGGTTCCAGAATTTAGGTGTGAGCAGTATGAACAATGTATAAAGCTCAAGTCTGCCTGCAATCATGTAGATTGAAAGCAGGTATTTGCTGAGTGTGGAAAGCTCACTGAAGTTTTCCGATGGTCCGATCATACCAAATCCCGGACCCACATTACCAAGACACGTTATGACAGATGAGAAGCATGTTATAAGGTCTACGTTTTCAAACGCTATTATAAATGAGCCAACGAATATCATGGCGATATATAGGAACGTATGGCTGGCTATGGCCGAAGCAGTATCGCTAGGCATAGTTTTGCCGTTAAGCTTGATATTTTCTACTACGTTAGGATGAAGTCTTACTGTGATTCCTCTTCTGATAAGCTGGAACACTACGAGAATACGAACCATTTTAAGTCCACCTGATGTCGATGATGAGCAGCCTCCCATAAACATCAAAAGCAGTATAGCCATTTGACATATCATAGGCCATGTTTCATAGTCGGCAGATGCATATCCTGTCGTTGTAAGTATGGACGCAGTTTGGAATGCAGAGTCAACTGCAGCTTCGCCGGTAGAATCATATGTACCGTTGAACATAAGTCCTGCGAATATAAACACTGCGGCACATCCGAATACCAGCAAGTAGAGCTTGAGTTCCGAGTCATCAAAGAATGCTCTCGGACCTCTCCTTACAGAGAAATAATATAAGTTGAAGTTGACACCGCACATAACCATGAATGCAGTTATGACGATACGAATATAAGTACTGTCAAAATGCCCGATGCTGGCGTTGTAACTTGAGAAACCGCCCGTACCAACAGTTCCGAAGGTGTGAATAAGGGCGTCATAGAGATTCATGCCGCCAAGCATAAGCAGGATAGTTTCTACTACAGTAAACAGTATATATATAGTATAAAGCGTTTTAGCTGTATCTGACATCTTAGGGGTGAGCTTATCAAGTGACGGCCCCGGCGCCTCAGAAACTGCGATGTTCTGACCACTGATGCCCAGCGAAGGCATCAAGGCGATGGCGAAAATCAGGATTCCCATACCACCTATCCAGTGGGTGAAAGATCTCCAGAAGAGTATCCCCTTAGGCAATGACTCAATGTCTGTGAGGATGGACGCTCCTGTAGTTGAAAAGCCCGAGCATGATTCGAAGAATGCATCTGCAAAGTGCGGTATGCTGCCTGTGATCCAGAACGGCATAGCTCCCGCAAGGCACGACATTACCCAGCAAAGTGTTACTATGAAGAAGCCATCACGAACTCTGAGATTCAATTCTTCATATGCAAAGAATTTGGCGAGTGTTATTCCAAGGGTAAGCACAAGCACCATGGAAAACACGAAAAGTACGGTTATATCAGAGCTGTCATAAATTATGGACACTAAAATTGATGGTAACATAGAAATACTAATTACCATCAATACAACACCTGTTATTCTAAATATAGAGTTGAGACTCAGATTCATAAAAACACCTTCTATTTCTTGAAGAAGCCCGGTTTGGCGTTTTCTCTCAAAAGATTTTCAGTCTCGTAAATATCACTTAACAAGCTGAGTATGATAACTCTGTCATCCTCGAGGATCTCAGTGTCTCCGTTAGGGATAATAACGTCAGTTCCTCTGTGGATAGCTGCGAAAATAATGCTGTCAGGAAGATCGAGCTCCTTAAGCGGCGTTTCGAGGATCTGCATATTATGAGTAGCTATGATTTCCATCAGCTCGGCCTGTCCCTGTATCAGCTGTGATGACAGTACCTTCTTGGAACCTTGTACGAAACGCATTATGTTTGTAGTTGTGATATCCAGAGGATTGAGTGCCATATCAACACCCATTGCAGAGATGATTTCCGCATAACTTTCTCTGCTGACCTTAGCGATAACATCTTCGATACCACGCTGCTTAGCAGTAAGTGCCAGCAGCAGGTTGTCTTCGTCGAAGCCTGTGGCTGTAACTACAGCATCCATCATATCGATGTTTTCTTCTTCGAGAAGAGTAAGGTCTGTCGCATCTCCGTGAAGGATCATAGTATCTTCAAGGTGTGTGGACAAATAATGGCATCTTTCTTTATCTGCTTCGATAATTTTAACAGCGGCACCGAATTCTTCGAGCATTTCTGCCAGATAAAAACCTGTCTTACCGCCACCCATGATCATTACCTTCTGCAAATCTGTATACTTGCCTCTTTCGTGCACCTTTGCATTGAGCTTCTGGATAGGACCCTTCTTACCGATAACGTAAAGCACGTCGTCTTCCTGAATAATGAAGCTACCATGCGGAATGATTACCTTACCGTTTCTCGATACGGCAACTACCAGCATTTCAGGAAGGATCTTAGGTATATCAGTCATAGCAAGACCTATGAGCTGCTTGTATTTTTCTACGTCAAATTCGACAAGAGATACTTTACCGCTGGAGAAGATACCGTTACTGAGTGAATATTTTTCAGCAAGATATTTGTAAATTTCCACAGTGATACCCTGGTCAGGGTTAACGATGTGGTCGATTCCCATAGTATCCTTGATGAAGTTGATCTGCTGCATATGTTCAGGGTCGCGAACTCTGGCGATTACCTTGTTGCAGCCGAGCTTCTTAGCGAATGAAGCGATGATAATATTAGCTTCGTCATTGCCTGTAACGGCGATGAGGAAGTCGTAAGAAGCGATATTTATTCTCTTTAAAGTTTTAGTTTCTTTAGCATTGGCATTGATGGTCATGACATCAAGATGAGAACTGATCTTCTGAAGAAGATTTTCGTTAGTATCGATGATGGTTACAGCATGGTCACCGCCTAGAAGAGCGTCTGCCAGCTTCATGCCAAGTTTGCCTGCGCCTATGATAACTACTTTCATGTCTACATTCCTTTTGTTTCCCATAAAGTTATAATATCCAAACACAATAATTTTACCACTAATTGTTGGAAATTCAACATTTATTTGCAAGAAGTCAGCAAATAGATTAAAATATCATATATCAAAAACAAGAAAAAAGAAGAGGCAGTAAAATGAAGATAAAAAGATTCATCGGCGGGATGCTGGAAAGCAACGGTTACATCATATATCAGCAGGATGGGAGAGATGCTTTTCTCATAGACCCGGGCTACAACTCAAAGGTTTTTATAGAATACATAAAGGAGCATGAATTCTCTCTCAAGGGGATTTTGCTGACCCATCATCACTACGATCATGTTGGTGCTGTAGAACGTGTAAAAGACGTGTTTGACTGCCCGGTATATCTTCACAGACAGGACTGCGACATGTATAGAAAACATGTAGATGTATATATGGAAGACGGCGACGTTTTAGAGCTTGAAGGCGAAAGAATAACAGTGATTTCCACACCGGGACATACTCGCGGAAGCGTATGCTTTATGAGTGAAAATAGCAAGGTGTGTTTTACAGGCGATACGATTTTTAACGTGGATTTAGGCAGGACCGATCTTGAAGACGGATCGGAAGCTGAAATGCAAAAAACCATTTTAGATATCATTGATAAATGGCCTAACGACATTATGATATATCCCGGTCACGGTGACGGATGCACCATGAAAAAAGTGAGACAGATCAACACTGAATTTTTAGATATAGTTAATAGACGATAATACGATTTGCATAGGAGAAAAACATGGCTATAAAACTGATTGCCCTGGATCTTGACGGCACAACTATAAATAATGACGGAGTCATAAGCGAAGGGAATAGGCGCGCTTTGCAAAAGGCGGCAGACAAGGGCGTAAACATTGTAATTGCAACGGGAAGACCGTTTTGTGCACTCCCTCGTGATGTGTTTGAAATCGATGCGATAAGATACGTTTTGACGTCTAACGGAGCATCGATCACCGACATCAGAGAGAATAAAACTTTTTATGAAAATTGCTTGTCTCCGCTGGCTACAGAAAAGGCAGTGGAGCTGCTGAGAAAGCATGATTATATCATCGAATGTTTTGTGAACGGCGTGGCATATATCGACGGACCTTATTACTATGAGGTGGAGAAAACCGGCATGAGTTTTCGTGATGTGAATTACATACTGAACACGAGAAATCCTGTGGACGACATCTATGGATTTATGCTTGAAAACAAAGGTCACATTGAGAATATAAATGTAAATTTTGAGGATATGAGTGAGAAACCGGCAATGAGGGAAAAGATGCTTCTTCTGCCGGAAACGACAATAACAAGTTCCTTCCCGCACAACCTTGAAATAGGTGGCGCGACGACAAGTAAGGCTGAGGCTCTTATGCAGATGGGCAAGCTCCTCGGTGTAAAACCGGAGGAAATGATGGCTATGGGCGACAGTCCGAATGATATAGCCATGCTGTCTGTGTGCGGATTACCTATAGCGGTAGGAAATGCTATGGACGAAGTGAAGGCTGTAGCTAAATATATAGCTCCAACTAATCACGAGGATGGAGTGGCTGCCGCAGTGGAAAAGTTCGTGCTTGTGTAAGCTTTTTTCGGG
>JAUMXT010000128.1 GCA_030529015.1 Bacillota bacterium
GTGATTTTTGTTACCCGGGTTTTTCATTGTCTACTTGTTGTTGACAACTTCACACATGACCGGGTTTTTTCATATAATTATTTATGCAAAGTGCACTATTTTCTCTTCTGCAGAAGCGCCACAGCTTCTGTGTGTTTTGTGCCTGCGAAGTTATCGAACGGCTTCACTGACACGATATCATATCCGTAGTACTGCATATAATATAAGTTTTCTGTCAGAGTCTTAGGATTACATGAGATATACACGATTTGATCTACTCCGTAGCCGATGATCTTATCAAGAGCATCAGGCTTTATTCCTACTCTGGGCGGGTCTACAACTATCACGTCAGGTTTCTCTTCAACAGTCTTGAGAACCTCAAATACATCTCCTGCAATGAACTCACAGTTTTCAAGTCCGTTAAGCGCAGCATTGGCTTTAGCTGCTTCCACTGCTTCTTCAACAAGTTCGATACCTATTACCTTGCCTGCCTTCTTGGCAAGTGTCTGGGTTATAGTACCTGTTCCGCAATAGAGATCGAATGCAGTCTTATTGCTGAAGTCGTCGATAAGATCTATAGCATATGAATAGAGATTCTCAACTGCCTCAACATTAGTCTGGAAAAATGAGAAGGCGCTCACTTTGAATTTCAGTCCCATTATTTCTTCCATATAATAGTCTCTGCCATCAAGTACTCTCAATTCATCGCAGTAAACTGCATCCGCAAGTCTGTCATTGATAGTTCTGAGAACACCAACTACTTCACTTTCAAGAGGAAGAGTCTTTATCATTTTTACGAATTCCTCTTCATCAAATCCGTCTTCAGAACTTGTCACAACGTTTACGAGAAGTTCTCCCGTTCTGACACCTCTTCTTACGATCAAATGTCGCATAAGACCCTTATGGTTCTTCTTATGATAGTGTGAATATCCTCTTTCGGTTACGAAATCGAGAACTCCTCTCAGGACCTTGTTAAAGTCGTCATGCACCAACTGGCATTGATCAACAGTTATAATTGACATGAAGTGCCTTTTCTTGTGCATGCCAAGTGTCATCGGACCGTTCTTTTCCATATCACCAAAAGTATATTCCATCTTATTTCTGTAATGATATCTGTTCGGTGAAGGCTCTATATCAAGAAGCTGTCCATATCTTATATCTTTCTTATCGAGAAGTCCTCTGACTTCCCCTGCTTTATTTTTAAGTTGTTCTTCATAGGCTACACCTTGATAAACGCAGCCGCCACAGACATTGCTGTCTCTGCAAATTTCCATATTAAAACCTTCCGTATGCATCGTAAAACTCTTTTTTGTACTCGAGGAATCTATCCTCTTCTATCGATTTCCTGATGTTTTCCATAGTTTTTACCAGGAAATGCAGATTATGATTCGTCATCAGCATTGAAGATAAAATCTCGTCTGCCTTGAAAAGATGTCTGAGGTATGCTCTTGAATAATTCCTGCATGTGTAACAATCACAATTAGGATCCAGCGGCGAGAAGTCCTTCTCATGCTTGGCGTTCTTAATATTGATTCTTCCCTGTGAAGTCATCGCCATACCGTGTCTGGCTATTCTTGTAGGGAGCACGCAGTCAAACATGTCTATCCCTCTCTCAACGCCTTCGAATAAACAGTCAGGACTTCCAACACCCATGAGATATCTTGCTTTTTCTCTAGGGAGTTCATCAACACATTCGTCCATTACTTCGTACATTATTTCTTTAGGTTCACCTACACTGAGACCGCCTATAGCATAGCCCGGCAAGTCCAGATCGACGATCTGCTTAGCGCTTTCCTTACGAAGATCCACGTACATACCACCCTGCATTATTCCAAAGAGAGACTGGTTCTCAGTATTTTTGTGATACTCCTTACAGCGCTTGAGCCATCTTGTAGTTCTTTCCAAAGAATCCTTAACATACTTTCTGTCGGCAGGATAAGGTGCGCATTCATCAAATGCCATTATGATATCCGAACCAAGTGCGTTTTGCACTTCCATAGATTTTTCAGGTGAAAGCATATGCTTAGATCCATCGATGTGAGATCTGAACTCTACGCCCTCTTCTCTGATCTTTCTCATAGCGCCTAAGCTGAACACCTGGAAACCGCCGCTATCTGTCAGTATTGGTCTGTCCCAGTTCATGAATTTATGAAGACCTCCGGCAGCCTTAACGATCTCGTGACCCGGTCTCAAATACAAGTGATACGTATTTGACAGGATGATTTCGGCTCCAAGCTCCTTGACCTCTTCAGTTCTCATTGCTTTGACTGTAGCTGCTGTTCCCACCGGCATGAATACCGGTGTTTCTATTACTCCATGAGGTGTAGTCACTCTACCCCTTCTGGCTCTTGTTCTTTTGTCTGTTTTTATCAGTTCATAAGTTACTGCAGGCATGGTTTCTCCTTCGTTATTTCAAATAATCCGTTATAATGCTATACGCATCTTTCAAGCTTTCGTAGTTGCATCCGCAGTTTGCGGGACTTGTAGACGGAAGCTTGATGGACGGCACACCGCATACAGAATAACACATTTTTTTATATAAATCATCTGCTTTTGCACCTGTTGTGAAAATTGCTTTGATTTCTGCTTTATCTAGGATAAAATTCATGTCATTGGCTACGGGGTCTTTTATGCTCGTATCCGATGCTCCTTTGATTTCACAGCTATCCAGCACATCCCAAAGCGCAATGCGATGTTTTGCTAGCATAGCCTTTCTGTCATCAACGGTTTCAGGAAAATCTTCTTCAAGTACATCAGCGAGAACTTGCCAAAATCGATTTCTCGGATGCCCGTAATAAAAACCCTGCTCTCTTGATTTAGGGGACGGTATGCTGCCAAGTATCAGCACGCGCGAATCCTTATTATAAAAGGGTCCGAATTCATGTCGGACCCGCGTTGTGGTTTTATTCGATGAACATGGCGTCGCCATAACTGAAAAACCTGTACCTTTCTCTAATAGCTTCCTCGTATACTTCGAGAATTCTTTCTCTGTTATAAAGTGCGGAAATCAACATCAGAAGTGTTGATTTAGGAAGATGGAAGTTTGTTATCAAGCTGTCAATGATTTTAAAATCATATCCCGGATAAATGAATATTCCTGTGCTGTCTCCACCGGCCTTTACCTGCCATAAACCGTCCTTAAAATCAGCTGCGCTTTCGATAGTTCTTGTTGAGGTAGTTCCTACCGAAATTACTCTACGGCCCTCCCTCTTGGCACGGTTGATGGTTTCAGCCGCCTCTTCACTTATATAATACTCTTCAAAGTGCATTGAATGCTCTTCGATATTTTCACACTTGACCGGGCGGAATGTTCCAATGCCGACATGGAGTGTTACATATGCCAATTCAACGCCCTTGTCTTTAGCTTTTTGTAAAAGCTCATCAGTAAAATGAAGTCCTGCAGTCGGAGCTGCTACAGAACCTTCCTCTGCACAGTAAACAGTCTGGTATCTGTCCTTATCGTCATCTTCGCTGGCTCTTTCAATGTATGGAGGAAGCGGCATGCTGCCCACTTCTTCAAGCCTTTCCATAAAAATACCTTCGTATTCAAATTCGACGATTCTTGTTCCGTCAGGGCCATAATCCTTGACCTTTGCCTTGAGAAGCGGACTTTCACAGAATACTACTGAATCGCCCGGCTTCATTCTTTTACCCGGCTTGACCATAGTCTCCCAAGTATCTCCTTCGAGCCGTTTGATTAACAGGAATTCTATCTTGGCGCCTGTTCCCTCCTTGATGCCAAAAAGCCTTGCCGGCAGCACCTTGGAATTATTAAGAACGAGGCAGTCACCTTTCTTAAGGTAATCTATGATATCATAAAAATGCTTATGCTCTATCGTATTATCAGCTCTATGGACCACTAAAAGTCTGGAGCTGTCTCTTTTATCGGCCGGCTTTTGCGCTATCAGCTCCTCCGGCAAATTGTAGTCAAACTCATCAATTCTCATCTATTTCTATGCCTTTCATTGTAAGCTGGTCTTCACTTTCACAGCTTATGCCTAAATGTTTATACGCTAATTCAGATACCACCCTGCCCTTAGGTGTTCTGTGAAGAAAACCCTTCTGTATCAAATATGGTTCATAGACATCTTCTATCGTAACGCGCTCTTCACCTATAGATGCAGCTATCGTATCTATGCCTACAGGTCCTCCCTTAAATCGTTCGATGATAGTCTTAAGGATTTCTCTGTCGAGATTTTCAAGGCCCATCGGATCTACTCCCAAAGCTTCCAGCGCCTTCTGCGTTATATCTATATCTATACAACCGTTACTTTTGACCTGTGAAAAGTCTCTTACTCTCTTAAGCATCCTGTTGGCAACTCTCGGAGTTCCTCTTGAACGCTTGGCCATCTCGTCCATAGACTCTTCGTCTATGCAAACATCA
>JAUMXT010000025.1:0-7362 GCA_030529015.1 Bacillota bacterium
ATATCAGCGAGGTGTTTCATCATCAATTGTTGGATTTTATATTAGTAATTAAGGTTGTATTTTGTTTAGGTTTTCTTATGAGGTTTTGTTTTTACTCTTCTACCGGTACGAAGTATTCCTTGCCGACTCCACACTTAGGGCAGATCCAGTTTTCAGGGAGTTCCTCGAATGGTACTCCGGGTGCTACGTTACCGTCTAAATCTCCGATTCTTGGATCGTATACGTATTCACATGGTTCACATTTATATTTCTTATCTAAATTCTTTGACATTGTTTTATCCTCCTATATACTATACCTTTTTGGTTAACTTTCTTTGTTGAGCTTATTATACCATTTTAGTACAGTATGTCAACACCTTTTTCTTCTTTTTTTAAAAAAATTTTTTCATCCGAGCGTTTTCCAAAAGAAATCAAGCATTCTCCATCTTTTCCCGCATGTTTTTCAAGACCTTCTTTTCGATTCTTGAGACCTGGACTTGGGATATTCCAAGGACTTTGGCGATCTGCTGCTGGGTCATATCCTTAAAGTATCTAAGCACGATTATCTGTCGCTCGCGTTCTTCTAGCTTACTGATGGCAGTCTTAAGATCCATAATGTCCACGTTTCGGGTCTCCTCATCCACATAGCTTCCGCCCTCCGTCAAAAGCGGATTGTCGAGGCTCTCCACACTTGAGAGCGATTCGATGGCTTCAAGGATCTCCATCACGTGTTCCGCACTGGTCTCCATCTGCGATGCAAGATAGCTTATCTTAGGGCTGGTGCCGTATTTGTTGTAGTATTCCTGACGGATATTTTTGAGATTTCGCATTTCGATCTTCAGCTGACGACTGACCTTGATCTTCCCGTCGTCGCGAATAAATCTTTTTATCTCGCCTAATATCATGGGGACAGCGTAGGTCGAAAACATCACGTCGAACTCGCAGTCGAACCTGTCGATGGCCTTCACCAGCCCGATAAAACCTATCTGCATCAGGTCCTCAGGTTCATAATAATTCGACGCGTACTTCATGGCTAAGTTCTTCACTAGTCCGATGTTTTGGTCCACTATCAGCTCGCGCGCTTTGCGGTCGCCTCGCTGTGCTGCTTCGATTAGTTTGTATGTATCCTCCTTAGCAATGGGCGTGTACTTAGATGTCACCCGGCACGTCCAGATATTTGATCATGATCACGGTCGTCCCCTTACCGATCTCCGATTTGACGCGAAGCTTGTCCATAAAGCTTTCCATCACTGTGAATCCCATTCCGGACCGCTCCTCCTCATCTCCCGTCGTAAAAAGCGGTTCCATAGCCTTGTCCACATCCTCGATTCCCACGCCTCTATCCTCTATTTTTATAGTCAGCCTGCCGCTTTTTTCCAAAGCGCACTCCATCGCTACGCTTTCGCTTCCGCTGTGTATCACGCAGTTGCTAACTGCCTCCGAGACTGCCGTCTTTATTTCTGTCAGCTCCTCAATGGTCGGATCTGCCGGCATTACAAAGGCCGCAGCCGCAGATCTGGCAAAGGCCTCGTTTTCGGCAAGGGCGCTGAACTCCATTCTCATAACGTTTCCCATTTCAAACCTCCATACGTAATTGTTCCTGCCCACTCAGAAGGGCAACAGCGTCTGCTGCGTTTTGCATCTCCGGAATCAACGAAAACACCCCCGCCATGTCCAGCACCTTTCTTATGCTTGGCGAGCAGCCCGATATGCAAATCCGCCCGCCGCGCTTTGCAAGCTTCTTATATCTTCCCAGGGCAACGCCTATGCCGGAGCTGTCCATAAACTCGACGCCTTTCAGATCAAGCACCAGATTCCTGCACCCAAACTCCTTCATCGAGCTGTCTATGGTCTTCCTCAGCGGTGCGGCACTGTGGTGATCTATTTCTCCGCGAACATTTGCAATCAATATTTCCTCTGACACTTTAAAGAAAACTTCCACTAAAAAACCCCCTTTTCGAGATCGTATCCTATGATAAGTATACGTCCCGAAAAGAGGGCTTGTCTTTAGGAGATAATGTCGCTCAAAAGCTTTTTTTGTAATAAAAAGGCGGCTTATGCCGCCTATATGGTCATCCTATGCAGGATAGATATCTATGATTTCCTCTGACTCTACAGCCGCTGCAATCAGTGCCTCACAGTCCAGCTTAGATTCGGACTCGAGGATTTTTTCAAGCTTAGGCTTAGTGGCAGGGTGCTTTGGAAGGAATACTGTACAGCAGTCTTCGTAAGGCTGGATGGAAGTCTCGTAAGTGCCGATCTCCATAGCCTTGTCCATGATGTCCACCTTGTCCATAGCAATGAGAGGTCTCATTACAGGCATCGTAACGGATGCATCTGTAACTACCAGTGACTCAGCAGTCTGGCTCGCTACCTGGCCCAGGTTCTCGCCTGTGATCAGCATGCCGCAGCCTGTGCTTTCAGCCACCTTCTGAGCGATTCTCATCATGAATCTTCTTACTAATATAGTAGTTTCCTCTTCAGGACAGTTCTGAACGATCTGCTCCTGGATAGGCAGAAGATTTATAACGTGCATCTTGAAACGTCCGCAGTAAGTAGCAACGAGGCTTGCCAGATCTTCGACCTTTTCCTGAGCTCTCTGGCTTGTGTACGGATATGAATGGAAGTGGATAGCTTCGATCATCATGCCGCGCTTTGCCATCATCCAAGTCGCTACAGGTGAGTCGATACCGCCTGAAAGCAGGGACAGGCCCTTGCCGTTAGTTCCCAGCGGAAGTCCGCCGAAGCCTGCGATCTTGTCCTGATAAATATATGATTTTTCCTGTCTTACATCAACGTAAAGCAGGCAGTCAGGGTTATGCACATCAACCTTAAGGACCTTGCATCCCTTAAGAACCGCGCCGCCGATGAGTCTGCCGATTTCAGGTGATTTCACCGGGAAGTTCTTGTCAGCTCTCTTAGCTTCAACCTTGAAAGTCTTCACGCCTCTCTCTTCGATAGCTTCCATCATATATTCGACAGCCGCTTCACCGATAGCTTCCATAGTGCTCTCGCATTCGATAGCCGGGCTGATGGAAGCCACGCCGAATACCTTTGAAATTTCCTTGATTATAGCCTGCTTGTCGAGGCTCTTGTCTGCTCTTACCCAAATCAGCCCTTCGTGTCTCTTAACAGACACATCGTCGAACTTCTTCAAAAGCTTCTTGATCCTGTCCACAAGCATTCTCTCAAAATACGGCTTATTCATTCCCTTAAGGGCAACTTCTCCGCATCTTACGATAAAAATATGTTCGTTGTTCATCATTTCTCCTATCTGAAACTTCCCAGCTTCCTGAATCTATTTACAGCTCCGCTCACCTTGTCTATCACGATATCCATTTCTTCCATGGAGTTCATTCTCCCAAAGCTGAAACGCAGCGTTCCTTCGATTTCCTTATCCTTCAGCCCCATAGCCTTAAGCACGTGGCTCTGTCCTTTTTTGTTGGATGAGCACGCCGATCCTGTCGAAACGTAAATGCCGTCCTGCTCGAGAGTGTGAAGCAGCACCTCTCCTCTCGTTCCCATAAACGTTATGTTCAGCACGCTGCCGCAGCACATACCGGCCTTTTCGCCTGCCTCCTTCGGGCTGTTTATGATGATATCCTTAAGTCCGGCCTTAAGGCCTTCCATCAGATATTTTCTCATCTCTATGATTCTCGCCATTTCCCCTGCGCGAGTTTTTTCACTGATTTCCGATGCTTCTCCGAAGCCTGCGATCCCCGGAACATTCTGCGTGCCGGAGCGCTTCCCATCTTCCTGGCCTCCGCCTACCATAAACGCCGGAATATTCACCTTGTCTCTTATCCAAAGCGCGCCTGTTCCCTTCGGTCCATGGATCTTGTGTCCGCTTACGGATACGGCATCTGCCGTCTTGCAAAGGGGCACTTTGCCGAAGCTCTGAACTGCATCTGTATGGAAGATTCCCGGTGCGTTCTTAGCCTTCATGATTTCTTTGACTTTATCGACCGGCATGATAGTTCCCGCTTCGTTGTTGACATGCATCAAGCTGACAAGGATAGTCTCATCGTTTATAGCCGATTCGAGCTGCGCCTCATCGAGTCTGCATTTTCTGTCGACATCGAGATAGATGACTTCAAAGCCCTGTTTTTCAAGTGCTTTGCAGCATTCCAAAACTGCCGGATGCTCCACACTTGAAGTCACGATACGCTTGCCGCGGCGACCGAAAGCCTTTGCGGCTCCGAAAATCGCCATGTTGTCCGCCTCGGTGCCACCTGCCGTAAAGTACGCCTTGCCTCCGGCAAGACCCAAAGCGTCCTGCAGCTGCTTTCTTGCCCTTTTCATTGACTTCTCGCTGTCTACTCCCAGCTGATAGAGGGATGACGGATTGCCAAAGACTTCCTCCATGTGCTTTACCATCACGGAAGTCACTTCGGGATATTGTTTAGTTGTTCCGCTGTTATCTAAATAAATCATGTGTCCCCTTACGAAAACAGAAGCAATATTCGGACTTGCCGAACATTGCTTCAGTATTGCTTATTCTGTCTTGTGACTATTTAGCATAGTCGATTGCTCTGGTTTCTCTAACTACGTTTACCTTGATCTGACCAGGGTATTCCAGTTCTGATTCGATCTTCTTACTGATGTCTCTTGCCAGCAGAGCGATAGCATCGTCACCAACTTCATCCGGCTTAGCGATGATTCTGATTTCTCTTCCCGCCTGGATCGCGAATGATCTTTCAACACCTTCTGTAGTGTTGGCGATTTCTTCGAGCTTCTGAAGTCTCTTGATGTATGATTCGAGAGTTTCTCTTCTTGCTCCCGGTCTTGCTGCTGAAAGTGCGTCAGCTGCAGCGATGAGAACTGCTTCGATTGACTTCGGTTCATAGTCTCCGTGGTGTGCAGCCATACCGTTGATAACTGCTTCGGATTCCTTGTACTTCTTCAGAACTTCGATACCGATGTCAACGTGAGTTCCTTCTCTTTCGTGGTCGAGCGCCTTACCGATGTCGTGGAGCAGACCTGCTCTCTTAGCGAGAGTTACATCAAGTCCCAGTTCTCCTGCCATCAGTCCTGCCAGATGCGCTACTTCTACTGAGTGCTTAAGTACATTCTGTCCGTATGAAGTTCTGTACTTGAGTCTTCCCAGCAGCTTTATAAGTTCAGGGTGAAGGTTGTGGATACCAACTTCGAATGTCGCCTGTTCGCCGGCATCCTTGATGATGGCATTAACTTCACGTTCTGATTTTTCTACTGTTTCTTCGATACGAGCCGGATGGATTCTTCCGTCTACGATGAGCTTTTCAAGTGAGAGTCTTGCGATTTCTCTTCTTACAGGATCGAATCCTGAAAGGATAACTGCTTCAGGAGTATCGTCTATGATGAGATCGATTCCTGTGAGAGTTTCGATAGCTCTGATATTACGTCCTTCTCTTCCGATGATACGACCCTTCATTTCGTCGTTAGGAAGTGGAACTACTGATACTGTGGATTCTGCTACGTGGTCTGCGGCACATCTCTGGATCGCTCCTGTGATGATTTCCTTAGCCTTCTTGTCAGCGTCTTCCTTAGCCTTGTTTTCGATTTCTTTGTAAAGTGCTGCAGCGTCTCCTCTGGCTTCTTTTTCGACTTTCTGCAGGATGATTTCTCTTGCCTGTTCGATGGAGTAGCCTGAGATCTTCTCAAGTTCTTCCAACTGTCTTGCCAGCAGCTTATCCATTTCTGCCTGCTTGCTTATCAGGCCTCTTTCTTTATTTGTGATGCTTTCTTCTTTCTTCTCAATATTTTCAAGTTTTCTGTCGATAGATTCTTCTTTCTGTACCAGTCTTCTTTCTGATTTCTGGATTTCGTTTCTTCTTTCTCTAATCTCCCTTTCTACATCGCTCCTCTGTCTGTGAGCTTCCTCTTTAGCTTCCAGGATCATTTCCTTCTTCAGAGTTTCAGCTCTGTTTTCAGCGTCGAGGATCAAGTTCTTAGCTTTCTGTTCTGCGTTACCGATAGTCTTTTCGCCAACGTTTTTTCTGAGTATATATCCAACCAGCAGCCCTAATACAAGCGCAACCAGTCCAACTACGATAGGTATAATTATGCCTGCCATACACTCGCCTCCTTTTCTTCAATTTTCAGTTTTCAATTTGCAATTCTATAGTCAAATATAAAGTTACTTGTAAAATATCAAAACATCACCGTAAGGTAATAAATTTTAATTAAAAGCACACAATATTATTATAGACTTTTTTGTTTGTCTAGTCAAGGAAATGGGAGGCCGCAATATGAACAAATTTTCGCACTTGGCAAGGCGCTGTGACAAACTGATTTTCGCCTCCGCCCTGGCTCTGTCGCTTATCGGACTATTTACTCAATTCGCCATTTCCCGAACCGAAACGACCTTCCTCTCCGGGGAAGTTTTGATACAGTCTGCAGCCCTCATCATAGGCCTTGCGGCAGCCGCCGTGATCCTGATGCAGGGCTACAGATATTTCATAGAACCGGATAAGCTTATATATATCGCATCTATAGTTTTGCTGCTCTTAGTATACGTGCCCGGACTTGGTGCATCGGCGGGTGCTTCCCGCTCGTGGATCGCCATCGGGCCCGCAACATTCCAGCCTTCTGAAGTGGTGAAAATCGCCTTCGTGTTGCTGATGGCCTCGCACCTGAGCCGCCGGGGCGGGCGCGGCGAGCAGGACCACTTCGCCTGCGGCGATGTGGTCCGTGCGAGCCTGTACGGCTTACCCTTCATCTTACTGGTAGCAAAAGAAGACTTCGGTAGCGGATGTGTGTTTTGCGCTATATGGATTTTCATGGTGTTCTGCTCGGGACTTGAACTTAAAATCATCGGCCGTTTCGCACTGGTCCTCACTGCGCTTTTGCCTATGATTTATTTCTTTATGGCCGGATACCAAAAGGACCGCATCGATGCCTTCTTATCGCCTGAAGACCTCGACCTTCCCGGCAATTACCAGGTCTGGAACTCCAAAGTCGCCATCGGTTCTGCCGGTCTATTTGGCAGGGGTCTATATCCCGGCACTCAAAGCAGGCTTGGTTTCCTGCCTGTCCCCGAATCCGATTTCATATTCGCTGCAACCGTTGAAAGTCTCGGCTTTGTCGGTGGCGCCGCGGTGATAGTTCTGTTCGGGCTGCTGATATATCGCAGCCTTAAAATCACGCGCTACGCTAAAGATCTTCAGGGGGCTCTGACTGCAGCCGGGATAACCGGAATGTTCTTTTTTCAAGCTTTTGAGAACATCGCTATGACTATGGGGCTGATGCCGGTCACCGGTATAACGCTGCCGTTCATGAGCAGTGGCGGTTCGGCCATGGTTTCGGCCTGGATGGGCGTCGGTTTGCTGCTGAGTGTCAGCTGCAGACAGCGGTTATAAGTTTGGGCTGCAGGTTTTCGTGGTGGTTTTCGTGGTGACGGTG
>JAUMXT010000025.1:7372-10115 GCA_030529015.1 Bacillota bacterium
TCAGCTGCAGACAGCGGTTGTAGGTTTTTGTGGCGGTTTCTCGTGGTGGCGGTGGATTGGATTGCTGTTTTCTCGTGGTGGCGGTGGATTTTTGTGGCGTTTTTCATAAAAAGCCAATTCGGAGTTCGGGGAGGTCGCGGTCAAGTCGATGTTTTAAGATTTTCTTATTATTAAAATCGGATTTGCCTTGTTTTACATGCTTCGGGATTGCTTGATTAATTGCCTGATTGGCTAAATTTACAATAATCTAAAACAATCCCCAATAAACGCCTACTTTTGTGGCTGGTTTTGAAGTTCTTCATAAAAAGCCACTCCGGATCCGGAAAGCTCCGTCGTAGCACATGAATAATCAGTATTTCATCCCGAAATCATAGCATAATCTATGGTTTTCATGATCGTAGTCCAATCCGACCATAATGATAGTGGCTAAATTGCGATTTTAAACCAAAAAGCCACTCCTTAACACTACTTGACGCCTCGCCCCCAATAAAATAAGCCGGCTTCCGCCGGCTCTTAAATTCTACTTGATGATCCTTACTGCGATATCAATGAAGTTGTGCTCTATGTAAGTGTCTTTTTTACATACTATCGGGATTCCCTTGTTGGTTGAGATATGTATGTTCTCATCGTATTGGATGAGACCTATTACAGGGCTTTTGAACATTTCCAGTATCTCGGATACGGATGGAACGAGATCTGCTTTCATGAGCTCGATCTTCACCTTGTTTATTACTACGCAGATGTCGGTAGCGCCCTTTTCTCTAAGATATCTTTCTGTTGCGTCGGCATCTCGGAGCGAAGCAACTTCAGGTTCTGTAACGATGACTGTTTTGTCTGCTGCGCCGACGGCTACATCGATCATGTCGCCTATTCCTGCCGGGCAATCTATTATGATATAGTCGAAGTATTTTTTGAGTTTACTGCAAAGCACTTCCATGTGAAGCGGAGTCAGGTCGCGTTCATCTTTTCTAGGTGATGCGGCCATGAAATACAGAGTTTCAAAACCGTCTACTCTGAGCATGGCTTTTTTGATACGGCAAACGCCGGAAATGACATCCATTATGTTATAGATGACTTTGTTTTCCATACCTAAATAGATGTCCATGTTGCGAAGGCCCATGTCCATGTCTATAAGCATTACTCTGTTCCCGTACTTGGCGAGGGTCGCCCCCAGATTGACAGAAAACATTGTCTTGCCTGTGCCGCCCTTACCTGATGAAACTAAAATAACTTTTCCCATCGTGAAATTTCTCCGTATTCTCCTATGATTTCCCTTACAACCGGTGCTGCGTTGGCAGAAGTCGCGCCTTGTACCAGCATCACCGCTACTGCGATCTGCGGGTCGTCGGCAGGTGCCAGTGCCACCGTCCATGCAAAATTCTCGTAATCTTCTTTGAATCTGTCTATTTCTTCTTCATCAATATTCTTATCGCTGAGATTCATAATTGCTCTGCGAAGCGCCTTGTCCTCCGAGCTGTAAATTCCGGGATACGTCTCGCAAAGTCGCTCGGCCTCGTCCTCGACCTCACCGAAGCTTATGTCAGGTGCGATAAGGTGAAGATGCCTTCTAAGATACTCACGCTCGTCGGCAGTATTTATCTTGCCTGCGCGCTGAGCCGTCCCCGTTTTGGCCGCCACCTCGTAGGGGAAGTCTTGGAACATCGCGTAAAGTCCGCCGCCCGGTTCGCCGGTCACAGCGGTCATCGCTTCGATAACGGCCTTAATATGGTCTCCGTCAATCGAGCCCGCGCCACCAAGGTTCTTGTCGCCGCGTCCCGCGTCCTCAAGCCCCGCGTCGCCACACATCGCATCGTATACAAGCGATGCGTCTTTTCGCACGCCGCCGTCGCCGAGAGCTGCCATATATGCCGCCATCTGCAGTACCGTATACGCATTGTCGCCTTGCCCGATGGCCGTATTGAACGTGTCTGCCATCGTTCTGCTCATCTGCTGCGAGCAGTCGTAAACGCATATTGCCGCCAGCTCATCTATCTTATCATTTTTTACAGCATTCTCCTTTTTTAGTTTGCCTTTCATTGCTTGTAAAGTCAAGTCCTTATCTACCTGATTCACGATTTTTTCTATTTTTTTCATCAACACTTCTTCGTCGGCCAGGATGGATTTTTTGAAATATGTTTCGCATTCCTCCATCAAAATATACTTAAGCGTTGCCTTTGCAGAGCGGATTTTCAATGCTTCCGAAGGCAGCGACCCTGCGCTTTCCGGGATCTCTATCCCGGTTTCCTCTCCGAGTCCCAGCTCTCGTGCAAAGCGCACTATCGCCTCCTCGTCTATGGGTTTTTCATATCCCAAAGCGCACCCCGACGCAAGGTCAAATCCTGTGGCGATATCAAAAAAATAATAATTGCACGAAACCTTCATGGCCTCCTTCAAATTCACATATCCGTGACTTGCGCCGCTGCGATTCCATAAGTGACACCCGAAGCTTCTGCCGCCAAGCTCCACAGCGCCGCCATCGTACAAATACACATCTTCATCCAGCCCACACTCAAGCGCCGCCAGTGCGGTCACCGGCTTAAAAGTCGAACCCGGCTGCACAGCACTCAGCGCCGCGATATTGTACATGGGCGAAGGGCTGAGCGGATCGTTCGGATTCTCCTGCTGATACTCCGCCCACTTTTCAGCCGAAACACCCTCTGCAAAATCATTGGGATCAAAGTCCGGATACGAAGCCATCGCCAGCACCTCCCCTGTGTTGACATCGATAGCCACCGCCGCACCC
>JAUMXT010000025.1:10215-17269 GCA_030529015.1 Bacillota bacterium
GCACCCTGATATCTATGCAAAGCTGCACGTCTTCGCCTTTTGCGGCTTCGCTTTTCTCGATGAGGGCCGTCACTTCGCCCTTTGAGTCGACCTGAAATCTGCTCACTGAGTCGGTGCCTTTGAGGGTGGCTTCGCATACCTTTTCTATGCCGCTTTTACCGATGAACGCATCGGATCTGTAGCCTTTCTCATCTACATACTCCGCTTCTTCCTCCTCGGAAATTCTTCCCAAATATCCTAATATATGCGAAGCGAGAGCACCCTGCGGGTACTCTCTGACGTAATTTTTCGATATGGTCACACCGGGCAAATCTGCCTGCTGTATGGCTTTTGCAGTTTCAGCCTTGATGTCTTCTGCCAGCAAAATCGGCATGTACGACATATAGCTGTTATCGTCAAGGCTTCGTCTCACCTCTTCCCAGGTAACCGAAACATCCTCGCCGTTTTTCTTCAAAATTTCCAGGACTGATGACGACGAACTCATGGCTTCTTCCTTGTCGGTATCTAGCCTGCTTATGCATGCAGAATAAACAGGTCTTGAGGTGGCGAGAAGCTCACCGTTTCTGTCGGTTATGTCGCCTCTGGCACCTGTTTCAAAAACAAGTCGCTCCGACATATCCTCAGCGAAGGCCGACCACTTGCCGCCTTCAAACAATGTAAGTAACATAAGCCTTCCGAGCAAGACTGCCCCGATCAATGCTGCAATGCATATGATCAAAGCATGCCTTGAACGAGGCTTCAGCTTGTCAGTCTTCTTAAGTTCAAACATCATCCTCCACTCATGCCTCCATCAGACCGGAAGCCCTCATGCTGACATATCTGCCGTCACCTATAACGATATGATCCAGCACCGGAATGCCGAGGATCTCACCTGCCTCCATCAGGCGTTTTGTGGTAGATATATCAGTTTCGCTGGGTTCCGGATCACCGCTCGGGTGATTGTGAACGAAAATCACCGAACCTGCACTGCGGCGCACCGCATCCACGAAAACCTCCCTGGGATGCGTAGTGCTCGAGCAAAGGTCCCCGATGGAAACCTCCGACTCCTCGATAATCTGACCCTTTGCATTGATCATAAGACTCACGAAGTGTTCTTTTTTGTAATACCGCATCCTTTCCATAAAAATCGCAGCTATGTTTGAAGAGCTCTTTATGATCGGCTTTTCTTCTACAGGTGTCGTTGCGATCCTCTTGCCAAGCTCCACAGCCGCCAAAATTTCGCAGGCTTTGGCCTTGCCTATGCCTTTGATTTGGCTCAGTTCTTCCGGCCTGCATTCTGCCAGATACCGGATGCCTTCTTTGTCTGCCGACAGTACGTCTGCGGCCAGCTCCATGGCCGAGCGTTTGCCGGATCCGCTGCCGATGATTATCGACAAAATCTCCATATTAGAAAGATGCTCCTTGCCTTCTCTCATAAGTTTTTCTCTAGGTTTTTCTCTTTTCGGTAATTCCCTGATATTCATTTTTCCCAATTTCTCCTCTTAATATTAATAAACTTTAAATGTATTTTACCATTTATTTACATTCTTTCCAATACTTATCATAATATTTTATGTAAAATCGGCCATAATAAATCGTGTAAGACTTTTAAGGAGGTATTGTTATGGATATCAACAAAAGCATTAAGTGTACTGTAGACGAATGTCAGCATCACGCCAAGAAGTCGAATTACTGCTCACTTGACTGCATCACAGTTGGCAGTCATGGCGGCGTCAAATCAGATCAGTGCACAGACTGTCTGTCATTTGAAAAGAAATAGCATGAAATAGGTTCATGCTGTTTTGCCGGGGTCAGGCACTTCCCCTCTGTTTTTTGCATATAGTAAAAAATCTGCAGAGGGGGATACATATGAGCGTTTCGTTTCCTAAACCACTGACTGAAGAGGAAGAGAAGTATTACATAAATGCGTACGAAAACGGCGATGAAGAGTCCGGTAAAATACTTGTCGAGCGAAATCTCAGACTGGTCGCTCACGTTGCCAAAAAATACACGTCACAATATCATACTCAGGACGACTTCATATCCATCGGGACCATCGGCTTGATCAAAGCCGTCAACACTTACTCAAGCAGTCGCTCTACACGGCTTGCCACCTATGCCGCCAGATGCATAGAAAATGAAATCCTGATGGCCATCCGCGCGTCCAAAAAGAATTCGTCAGAGGTCTCGCTTAACGTTCCCATCGGCACCGATAAGGACGGTAACGAGATCAGTTTAAACGATATCCTTGGCACAGATCCCGACGCCATCGTCGACGATCTGGATACGAAAATACGGGTAAGTCACATGCTGGAATGCATCGGCAAGGTGCTTACTCCTCGCGAAAAAACCGTGGTCATCAAGAGGTACGGTCTTTCGGGAACTCTTCCTCTCACTCAACGGGAGGTGGCTTCTCAGCTCGGCATAAGCCGGTCCTATGTTTCCCGTATCGAGAAGAAGGCTCTCGCAAAGCTCAAGGCGGCGCTCAGCCGGCCTTAGCTAAGTTGCCCGGGGCGGCGACGCAGATCGTCAGCCGGCATTAGCTTATGTGAACGTCGGCCTTGCGTAGCTGCCCGACTCATCCAGATAGTCCAGGATTTCCTTGAAAATCGGGCCTGCCGATGACGACCCCGATCCGCCGCCTTCAACCAGCACCGTGATCACATACTCGGGTGCTTCACAAGGGGCATATCCGCTGATCCATCCGTGAGATGTCCCATCTTCTTTAGCACCATATTCAGCCGTTCCCGTCTTGACTGCAGCCTTTGGATATCCTGAAGCATCTTTCATCTCAAGGCTTGAAGCCGTCCCTTCGGATGTGACGCATTCCATCATTTCGCCTATGATTTCGGCGGTATGCGAAGATATCACCTGCTGCCCTTGTGGCTCGTCTTCCATCAACAGATGTACATCCTTATAAACTCCTCCCGATGCGATAACCAGGGTCATTGCAGCCATCTGAAGCGGAGTGACCAAAGTCTCGCCCTGACCTATACATAAATTCCCTATGGCGTCTGCCGCCCTTTCCTCACTGCTCATCAGATGACCTGCAGATTCATGAGGATAGCCTTCGAGAATCGTTTTCCCAAGGCCCATTCTCTCGGCAGTTTCGATTATCTTATCTGCGCCTATCTGCTTGCCGATTTCTATAAAAAAGCAGTTGCACGACTCGGCGAAGGCCTCGCTGAAATCTATGCTTCCATGACCTGTTTCGCCTCCCGTTTCACACTTTATCGACACTTCCGAAAGCTGCACACTGCCGCTGCAATTGCACGTATAGTCAGGCATCATACCGCTTTCGAGTGCCGCTGCAGCAACTACTATTTTAAACAAGGATCCCGGCGCAAACTCGCCTTGTGTCGCTTTGTTTACCAGCTCATCACCGCCGCCCTCTATATATTCGACAGCCTTGCTTGGATCAAATCCGGGCGTGCAAGCCATGGCGACCACACCGCCCGTAGCCACATCAAGGACGACTGCGCAGCAATCATTATCAACAGTTTCTATCGCCTCCTCGGCCTTCTTCTGAATATCCTTGTCTAAGGTAGTCCTTATCCCCTCGCTGATATATGAATCGTTTTCTGCTTCGGATGTGATAACAAGCCCTCTTCCACGCAAAATATCTCCGTTGACATCGGCCGCCGCATAGACCTTCCTGTCAAGACCCGAAAGCTTGTCCTCGTACATCAGCTCAAGACCTGCCGCTCCGGAAGAATCGCTGCTGTTGACGTATCCGATAAGATGCTCTGCCACCTGATCTTCACCATAGCGCGCCGAAGCCTGCAGTATATATGCATCGCAGTCGTCGATCAGTCTTTTGCCTGCTTCCTTATCGTAATTATCCGAAGTATATACGTAATACGTCTCATCATCGTTTACTATCTGTTCGGCGCCCATCTCCCTTAAAAGTCTTGCGGTGACGCGGTCAAAATCATCTTTCTTTATGATATAAACGAAGCTCTTGCAATCAGCTACCAGCGGTACTCCGTTTCTGTCGTAAATGATGCCTCTGCTGTTACTTCCGTTAAGGGTTATCATCGACTGTCCCTTGGCGATTTCCGCCAGCTCGTCGTGCTGAAAAATCTGTATATATGCCAATCTTCCGCCAAGCACTGCCAGCACCACAGCGAGAAAAGCTGCCACGATCTTCAATCTTTTATCCATAAAAAACTCCTTCACATGGTATTTTCACCATGCAAAGGAGCACTTATTCATTATTTATAATTTATACTGAGCCTAGCGGCTATTTGAGGCTGTGAAGGAAAAGTCCGCTTCCCAGCTTCGGCTCAAACCATGTGGATTTCGGCGGCATTATCATGTCGTTGTCTGCTACTTCCAGCAGATCGTCAACGTCGACAGGATATACTGCAAACGCCAATTTCATGTCTTTTTCTGCTCTTCTCTTCAGCTCATCGAGCCCTCTTATACCGCCAACGAAATCTATTCTCTTGTCTGTTCTCGGATCTTCGATTCCAAGTATAGGACCCAGCAGGCTGTTCTGCAGCACTGCCACATCAAGGGAATCTATAACGTGGTCAGGTATTATTTCATCAGACGCAGTAACCTTGTACCACTTGCCTTCAAGGTACATTGAGAATACATGCTTGCTTTCCGGATAATACTTTTCTTCTCCCATATCCTCTACCGCAAAACCCGCAGCCTGCACCTTTGAAAGAAACTCTTCCTTAGTGTTTCCGTTGAGGTCTTTTACTACTCTGTTGTAGTCAAAAATCTTCAGATCGTTGTCTGGGAATATGGCTGCCATGAAGAAATTGAATTCTTCGTCACCGGTGTAGTTCGGGTTTTCTTCTCGTCTTTTTTCTCCCACCTTGCCGGCCGAAGCACTTCTGTGATGGCCGTCTGCTATGTAAAGCGCAGGTATCTCGTCGAAAAGCTCCACAAGTCCTGCCACTATTTTCTGATCATCGATCACCCAAAGGATATGCTTGGTGCCATCGGCTGAAGTCACATCGTAAACAGGGTCATTGCCTGCTGCGTAGCCTTCCATGATGCTGCGGATACGCTTATCGTCTCTGTATGTGAGGAATACAGGTTCTGTATTGGTGTCGCATACGTCGAAGTGGTTGATTCTGTCGATTTCTTTCTCAACTCTTGTGTACTCGTGCTTCTTGATGGTGTTTTCGTTGTATTCGTCAACTGAAACGCAGCCCACGATGCCTGTCTGAACTCTGCCGTCCATTATCTGTCTGTAAAGGTAGAGTGCCGGTTTTTCTTCTTTGATAAATACACCGTTTTCGAGGTTTGCTGCGATGTTGTCTCTGGCTTTCTCGTATACCGAGCGGTCGTACTGATTTTCCTGCTGCGGAAGGTCTATTTCTGCTCTGCAAATATGCAAGAAGCTGTATGGATTGCCCTCTGCCATTTCAGCGGCTTCTTCTCTGTTCATTACGTCGTAAGGAAGTGAAACTACCTTTTCTGCATATTCTTTTTCCGGTCTTATTGCCTTGAATGGCCTAACTGTTGCCATCTACTTTATCTCCTTTAATACTGCTTCTATTACTTGGTCGATGCCGAGACCTGTAGTGTCTACTTCGACTGCATCATCTGCTTTTCTCAGCGGATTCAGCTTTCTTGTCATGTCGTTATGGTCTCTTTGTTCTATATCTCTTAACACTTCTTCAAAGGTGATCGCCTCGCCTTTTTCGAGAAGTTCTTTATGACGACGCTGTGCTCTTTCCTCGGCGGAAGCCGTCAGAAAAATCTTGTACTCGGCGTCCTTTAAAACGTTTGTGCCGATGTCACGACCGTCCATGATGACACTCTTGCGGCTGCCCATTCCTCTCTGGATTTCTACCAGCTTCTCTCTAACGGCAGGGATCGCTGAGCATTTTGATGCCATCTGTGACATTTCCGATGTTCTGATTACATCGTTTACGATCTGTCCGTCAAGGATAATGTCGCCCTTAACGAAGTCGATATCGGTGCTGTCGAGCATAGCCTGAAGTGCCGCTGTATCTTCCACGTCAACGCCTTCCTGCTTCACCTTGTAGCCGACTGCGCGGTACATGGCTCCGGTATCAATATAATCTATTCCCAGCTTCTTCGCCACGGCTTTAGCAATGGTGCTCTTGCCGGCGCCGCTAGGTCCGTCTATCGCTACTCTGAATACTTCGTTCATTCTATAATCCTCTATTCTTCGATTAGTTTTTCTTGTTTGTCAGCAGCTTTTCGATTTCTGCAACAAATGTGTTCACGTCAGTAAACTGTCTGTATACCGATGCGAAACGAACATAAGCAACTTCGTCCAGCTCTTTTAATCTCTCCATTACCAGCTCGCCGATGAATGTGCTGTCGATTTCTTTTTCCATCATGTTGTTGAGACCTCTTTCGATCTCGTCAACGATTTTCTCCATTTCGGCTAAAGTAACAGGTCTCTTCTCGCATGCTCTGATAATACCGTTGAGCAGCTTGCTTCTGTCAAATGCCTGACGACTGCCATCCTTCTTGATGACCATCAGGATCATTTCTTCAACCTTTTCATAAGTAGTGAATCGTCTTCCGCACGCTTCACATTCTCTACGTCTTCTGATGGCATGTCCATCTTCTGTATGTCTGGAATCTATTACCTTGCTGTCATCATTTTCACAATACGGGCATCTCATTTGGCGACCTCCTTGAACCGACTAAACACTATCGATTGACCTATCCGATACTATCGATAAAAAATTCATACAATATTGTACTACATATTGGGGTTATCGTCAATCTATGATAGGTGGGACATCTACCAGTATCACATCTTCGCCTATCGTCTTCACATGTTTCCACTTGATAACATAGTCGCTCGTCTCCTTGCCGAACAGCTTCATGAAGCTTCTGTCCCCCGGTAAAACGATCCCATCTATCCGCCCTTCCTTAAGACTGATCTCGATATCGCATACAAACCCCATACTTTTACCGTCATATATGTTTATGACCTCTTTATTTCTGATCTCGTCCGTATTCAGCACCTCGCCGCCTCCTTTTTCTGTAGTTTGTACATGTATATGCGTGGGAGCGGGGAATATGCGAGGTGGTTTGGCTTTGTCGGTGGAGTTGCTTTGTCGGTGAAGGT
>JAUMXT010000129.1 GCA_030529015.1 Bacillota bacterium
TCCAGAAGGTCAAAGAGCCGTGCGACCGGTGTAATAGACCTGGATATGATTATGTGCTGAAGTCTCGTCGAAGAAAAGTATAAACAAAAAACAAGGAACTGCTCAATCGGCAGTTCCTTGCTAATTTATGTGCTTGTATCAACGGCATGAGCCATCAGCATATTCAAGGCATCTTCTTTTGCTCGTTCATCAGCTTTGCGAGAGGCAATCAGCAGTTGAATCTCATATTCAGAAAGAGTAGAATCCTCAATATCTTGCCGCCCTAACAAATAGTCTACTGTCACGCCAAAGAGATCCGCTAATTGAATGATAACATCGATGGATGGCTGTCTTGTACCAGTTTCATATCGAGAATAAACTACAGAGGATACCCCAAGTGCATTAGCTACTTGAGCTTGTGTCAGATTTTTGCGGACACGAATATCTTTGATGTTCACTTGTTGCACCCTCCTTTCCTCGTATACAAATATTTTACTACCGCTGCGGAATTGAATAAATTACCGATTCGGTAAAGGTCGCCTTGACCGCATACCAATTTGGTAGTACCATATACCATTGGGGAAATGCTTAGTGTCACTCCGTGCAGCTCTCGGAAACGGAGGACACAATGAACTTGAAAGAAATTAGAACAAGTCGCGAACTCAAAGTACAGGATGTTGCAGATTATCTGTGCTGCTTGCCATCTGTTTACAGCCGTTATGAAAACGGCAAGAGAGAACCGTCTGTGGATGTTCTGCTGAAGCTTTCCAAGCTGTATCAAGTTTCGGTGGACTACTTGATCGGAAACGATCAGGTTGTTGACACAAGCATAACCAAGAATGAAGCCAAGTTGCTTAATGCTATGCGGCAGGCCGATGAGCGAGCCTATCATGATGCATTAACTATTTTGGAACTTCATAGTATGAAGAAGTAAAAAATAAACAGAGAGATGCAGAGTGACACAAGGCTATGCCTCTCTATATGGTTGGGAAGCACCGTGTATGCGGTGCTTCCTTTTTTGGTCGCAAGGAAGCACGCATTTTTGAAGGGACGCAGATTGCGGTCTAAAAAAGCACGAAAATGCGGCCTTAATTTTGCTTTTTGCCAAAATGGCGCGCTAATATGCCAAGGTTGCCAAAACGGCGATGGAAGCGAAAACGGCATAACATTATAATTAAAACGAAGTAGACTTCTTATCCTCCGAACAGGAAAAATGCGAGGTTAAAATGGAAAATGCGATCTGTGAATACTACTCCAATGTGTCAGCAAAACCTGTCGAATGGCTTTGGTATCCATACATTCCATTTGGAAAACTGACGGTTATTCAAGGTGATCCTGGAGAGGGTAAATCCACATTTGTGCTCAACTTGGTCTCTCTACTCACGAACGGTCAAATGATGCCCGATGGCTATAAGCTGTCAGGTCCGGGGATTGCAATATATCAATGCGCAGAAGATGGTATGGCAGATACAATTAAGCCCCGACTGGTTCAAGCCGGGGCCAACTGCAAACGAGTAGCTTATATCATTGATAACGACATTGCGTTGACATTGGAGGATGGCAGAATTGATTCTGCCATTCAAGAAACTGGGGCCAACATGTTAATTATTGATCCAATCCAAGCTTTTATACCACCGGATGCTGATATGCTGAGCGCGACCAAAATGCGCTCTGTCTTGCGAAAACTTGCAGCAACAGCAGAGAAGCATCGCTGCGCTGTGATTCTCATTGGCCACATGAACAAAGGAAGTGGAGCAAAAAACTTGTATCGTGGTCTCGGCTCGATTGACATAGCGGCTATCGCCCGAAGTGTTCTAATGATTTCAAGGGATGAAAATCGGCCAGACATCCGGTACATGTATCCTATTAAATCAAGCCTTGCACCAGAAGGAGCTGCAATAGCTTTTTCGTTCAATGACCATGGTGGGCTTGAGTGGCAAGGACGATATGCGTTAAACACCGCTGCTTTGATTGATACCGTTACTGTAAAGACATCTAAAAGAGAAAAAGCCCGTGCCAAGATGATTCAACTCTTGGAACAGGGGGATAAACCTGCAAAGGAAATATACGCCGGTTTAGCGGATATTGGCGTTGGTAGCCGAACTGTTGAAAAGGTGAAAAAAGAATTGCAGATTAAAACTTATCGTTCTGGTAGCTGCTGGTACTGGCGTATTCCAAAAGCTGAGGAATAATCTGCACATTGCATCATTAGCATCAGGAGATAATCGTATGGAGCGAAAACTTAGAGTTGCCGGTTATGTGAAGCTGGCAAAGCTTTGGGAGAAACGCCGAGCGCAAGCTATAGAGTATCACACCAAGTATTATGCAAAAAAGTATACTGATTCGGCGGAGTTTGAACTGTTCGATGTGTACATCGATATTACTGGCCGAAAAGAGATCAAGAATCGTCCAGAAATGCTTCGCTTGATAAACGACTGCAAAGAAGGGCGTATCGACTGTATTGCAACACAAACACGAGCTTACCTTGCAGCAAATACAGGAGAGTTATGTAGTTTGATTCGCTATCTATTTGATATGGCTGCTCCAATACATATCATCACTGAAGATGATACATATAACATCAATACGATTATTAACGAGGATCACCAGAGAGAAGAGCTGTATCGAATGGCATACAGTTTCACAGAAATGAATCCTGATGAATACCGTAAATGGATTGAGGGTGTCTTCTTGGGAATCGATAAGCATGTACTGCAGAAAGGCGGCAACTATGGAAACTGAAAAAAATATCGAAGTTGTAAATGCGAGCGACGACAGCACTGAGGTGATCGTCGCTCCGCAGCAGCCTGCAAGTACATGGAGACCGCAGGACGCAGACCGCGAAATAATTAAAGCGAACATTCGTCGCAGAGTCTGGACTTCTAACGCTTCGCCTAAAGCTCAGTTTATCCCCGCGAAACCTCTACCTACAGTCCAAGATGATGGGCAAAAAACGGTCGCAGTCTACGCCCGCGTCAGCACCAAGAGCACAGAACAAGTTTCTTCTATCGAAAACCAAACACGCTATTACACGGAAAAGGTTGAGAAAACACCTAATTGGGATATGCTTGAAATCTACAGTGACGAGGGTATATCTGGTGTCTCGATCAAGAAACGACCGGCTTTTTTACGCATGATAAAAGATGCCACTGAGAAAAAGATGGATTTGATTCTCTGTGCCAGCGTATCCCGATTTGCTCGTAATATGTCGGAATGCTTGGATCAAATCCAGTTGCTCAAAACAAAGAACCCTTCTCATCCGGTTGGCGTCTACTTTGAAACTGAAAACATTTATACCTTGGACCCTCGAAGTTCTGACCAGCTGCAGATTCATGCAATGCTTGCTGATTGGGAATCTGCAAATAAGAGCAGACGCATGATCCTATCTTACGATCAACGAATTAGTACAGGTCAATATCCTGTGTTGGATTTGCTCGGATATCGGCATACCGAAGACGGACAACTCGTTATGGTTAAGGATGAAGCTATTACTTGCAGATTTATCTTTCTGGCATGTGTTGTGGGTTACACCCTTGACGAAATTGCGGCAATCCTTACTGAAAAAGAAAGGCCCACGCTTAGAGGAAATACCGAATGGACTCCAGCTATGGTTAGAAATATCATGATGAATGAGCGTCGCTGGGGGCATTTAGAAGCACGAAAAAGCATCGTTATTGACCACAAATCCAAGAAAGTAACAAAAAACAATAACACTCGCGACTCTGCATACGACCCTGAGCATCATGAAGGAATTGTTACCTTTGAGATTGCAAAAGCTGCTCACATGGTTGTTGCAAGCGGAAGAGCTCTCAAAGGTGGTATCCACGATCTCAATGTTATAAGCGAGGGCGCTTTGAAAGGTTTTTTAAGTGTTTGTCCTTCATGGGAGGGAATGGATTGCCAGGTTCTTCAAGATATCTGCACCGATGTATATGACGATGATGAGTACGCAGAATTGCTGTACAAAGCAAGTATTCTTCGCGGTGAAGAACATAGTAATGTTGAATCTCTTGCGTACGCCGTCGCGGAACGACAGCCGGACCGCTGAGGTCCGACACCCTAACCGCATAAAACAGACACATCTTCCGGCGGTCCGACAGTTAGAACAATTGGCGTGGAGACCGGCCTGAAGTCAGTCCCCACGCCGTTTTGTTTAGTCCATAATGCCCTTGCGCTTTCTCATGGT
>JAUMXT010000130.1 GCA_030529015.1 Bacillota bacterium
ATATGCAGATTGTTATTGATGGCACTGAGGAACTATACAATCGCATTAAGAATTATGTCAATCCGAAGGATAACCCGTACCAGCGGGTAATGCGAAATATCGGACTGATGTTGGATAGGGAGATTAGTATTTCTATCCGAATGAACATTGATCAGATTAACCATGTTAGCTTTGAGGCAGTAGCGAAGGATTTGATCAACCGCTATCCGGGCAATCGACTTCTGAGCATGTACGCTTATCCTATTATCGGCGATTATTCAACTGATGATGAAGATACAGCACATGCAGATGAAAGATGGATTGCACAGAAGGTGATCGAGCTGAATGATCTGGCGCAAGATTATAAGATTGGCTGGGGCTTAGGTGAATTACCGCATCTGGAGTATTTGGGCTGCATGGCTGATAATGAAAGATGTATTGTGATCAGTGCATCTGGATTGCTCGGAAAGTGCTGTGAACGTTTTCGGGATAGCGACAGGGTAGGAACTCTATCTAATGGGATTACTGAGGTAGAAGTAGTAAAATCATGGCATCAAGTTCAGAATTATGAACATTGTTTCAACTGTGCTTTTGCACCTACCTGCGTACAGCTGAAGAAATGTGATTCTTCAGAACATTGCTACAAGCACGCTATCAATCATAGGTATATCTGTGGAATTAAGCAGAAAATTTCTATACATAATCACGAAGGAGGAGATAACCATGAATTTTGAAGAACCGAGAGTTGAGTTTATTTCCATGTCTAATACGGATGTTGTTTTCGCCTCGCCCGGCGGATGCTACTGTGTTGATGGAAGTGCAGGAAGTACAGAATCGTGTGTAGGAAATAACTCTTTCTCTGATGGTGGATGCACTGATTCTGCACAGTTGATTTCCTAATTAGTAATGGAGGATATTGATATGGATAACAACAAAATGTTTGAACTAAATGATGAGGAACTCGATCAGGTTTCTGGCGGCAAAGTATATATTAATGCCAATAACAACAAGTTGGTTTTTTCTACTACGAATGCAGTATATACGTTCAAGAACTGCACCTATCGCGATGTCCGTGATGTGTGCGAAGATCTGATCGGCAAGTATGCCACCGAAGCAGAGTATGATGCTGCCTGCGAAGCCGCTCTGAAGGCCAAGGGCTGGATCTAATTTAATCATTCATCCCACATAACCAAAGGGTATGTCGAGTGCTTTGCCCGGCATGCCCTTTTCTTTTCAGAAAGGAAGCTGTGAGCCATGAAGCTGAAATATTTCTTTGAAGCCACCGAACTGGACGACGAGCTCATCTGCGTGCCCGTGGGCCCCGGTTCCGAGGAAGCGCAGGGCGTGCTGAAGCTGAATGCGTCCGGCTATGAAATTGTGAAGCTGCTGGAAGAGGATACCAGCGTAAGCGCCATTGTGGATGCGCTGGCGGCAAAATATCAAACCGAACGTGCCCAGCTTGCGAATTATGTGGAAAAATTCGTGGGCGCGCTGCGCGAAAGCGGCATGATTGAAGAATGAGCGAAGCAGAAAAAAATCCCTTCCGGTTCACAATCCGCATTGCCCGGAAAAATGTGGGCATAGAATCCATCTATGGCCGCACTATGATGTACAGCGAGGATTATCTTACCGATGACCCCGCTGATTTTGTCGTGTCCTCCTCCCAGCAGGAAATCATGGCCGATGGCGCGGAATATCGCAAGGTGAATCCCCGCGGCCGCGTTTTCAAGGGCGAAATTGAAAGCATCGTGCTGCTGCGCAAAATTGCCGACCAAATGATCGGTTTTGATACCATACTGATGCATGGCGCGGCCATTGCCGATGGAAACGGGGCTTATTTGTTCACTGCGCCCAGCGGCACCGGAAAAACCACCCATATTCGCCGCTGGATGGAAGAACTGCCGGGGGCCTATGTGGTCAACGGGGATAAGCCGCTGGTTATTGCGGGCGAAACGCCCATGGTTTGCGGCACGCCCTGGTGCGGCAAGGAACGCATGAATACCAACACCATTGTGCCGCTGAAGGCCATTGTGTTCATGAAGCGGGCCGATGAAAACGCTATGCGCAGAATTTCCTTTCTGGAAGCGTTTCCGCGGCTGCTGGAACAAACCCACCGCCCCAAGGACGCCGAAAAAATGCGGAAAACCGTGCAGCTGCTCTCCGCGCTGGCCAAAAATGTGCAGCTTTGGCAGTTCGAATGCAATAATTTCAGGAGCGATGCCTTTGAAACGACTTATCGCGCCCTGACCGGCTGCGATCAGCAGGAAGGAACGATTTTGTGAGCGGCGCTGTCAGTTTTCATGATGTCCTGAAGGAAAAGAAAATGACCGATGGCAAATATGAACTCTCCCTTGCGGAATTCGTTCGGCCATTTGCCGCGAACGGCCAGGAAATTTCCGTTTCAGGCAGGGGAACCAGCATGCTGCCCACCATAAACGAGGATTGTTCGCTGGTGATGGCTCCGCTGCCGCCGGATGGCGCCCGCGCGGGCGATGTTCTGCTGTATGCAAGGGCCAATGGCCAGAGCGTTATCCACCGCGTTTGGCGTGTTTCGGCGCGCGCTTATGATATGATGGGGGATAACCAGGTTGTGATCGAACGGAATGTGCCGAAAACGGCGGCGGTTGCCCGTGTGAAAACCATTTTGTATCCGGATGGAACCCAGGCTCCGGGGCGCAAGGGCATTTGTGCCGTTCGCCTGCGGCATGCGCGCAGGTGTCTCCGCCGGCTCGCCGGCAGGATTTACAGAAAAATCGTCCGCAAATAAGCCCCGCAGGCTTCGCAGAAACCGCGCCTGTGGATAAGGGCGCATTTTGATTGTCGGCGCAGGCAAATCTTTGCGCCGGTCGTAAAAGCAGATGGGAAACGTGTTTTTCGCCGCTTCCATCTGTTTTTTTGTCCGGATTTTGATTTGCGGCGCGGGTAATTCTTCTGCGTTGGTCATAAAAACAGCCCCCGAAGGAATATAGCCTTCGGTGGCTGAAATAATCTATGCGCAACCAGTATATTTTCGCAGATAACTAGCTCATCGAATCCTCAAAACAATCTGAATCAATCTTTTTGATCGTGTAGGTGGGCTGTACTGAAACGCTTATCCCGTGCGGTCGTTCTTTTCAGTCATTGGCTCGTCCTTGGACAGCACGTAGAAACGGGTCACGTTACGGAGGACCATGGTTATTTCGTTTACCGCAATCAAAGCCAAATAAATCCTATTGAAGTCAAGATACAATAAATACAATGATCTTTTGTTTACAAATACGATAACACTTTTATAATTGCGAAGCGAGAATAACCTAAGCAAAGCACTCATCGTGAAAGAAAAGTAATTTATAAGCCTTGCAATTTTCTTCCATCGACCGAGTTGAATATAGCGGAGACGCCGGATATTAACTCCATCCTTCGTCTCTTTTAGCGGAACATCCTTATCGTTGCTGTACTCTTTCGGATAACCACACAGCGCATCTACAGAAAAACCATTCGATGCAAGATACTTTGCTGTATCAAACGGCAGGGTAGCCGACGAATTGTGTTCCGGATAAAAAAACTGACACAGAAAAAGTATATCCTTTTTCATGCAACGAGCCTCACTATCATTAAACTGTCTTTTCTTATTTCGACCTCATCTCACCCTCAGCTATGAACTACACCCTCACACGCTGAACTACAATCGACTGCCGTTTTCCCGGAATCTGAGGTCAAAATTCCGGAAAAGTCATCATAACGCAGAAATCTGACCGCAGTCAGCTACGGTCAGACACGCTGGGCGACCACCGCCGCTTTTGGGCAACAAGCGAATTTCGCTGAGATACGCTGAGACACAGCTGGTTTTTACTGCTTAAAAAGGCGCAAAAAAAGAGCCATTTCGGCTGAAATGACCCTCTGATTTGAATTATTCAGTTTTAACATTGCAATATTGCAACCTTACAACATTGCCGTGAAGAGAAAAGTGCGATCTTGTCCTACTTTGACCTCACAAAACACTATATATTGTGCCTCTTTTTCTATTCAAGCACTATATATTGGGTTCTAACTTCTAGCATAACACTACATACAGTG
>JAUMXT010000026.1 GCA_030529015.1 Bacillota bacterium
ATAAACTTTCGACAAGGTTTTATTCATGTTAGCAGGACAATATCATCCGGCCTTGAGAATAGAAAATTCATCAAAGATGGTACAAAGACATTAGCTGGGGAAAGAGATGTTCCAATCAGTAAACCTTTAGAAACGATTCTAAAGCAGGCATTAGAGGAAATGAAGGATAACCCAGAAGGTCTTATCTTTTATGATCATAGAAGAAAATGTATTATCGGTACAAATCAAGTCAACACGGTATATAAACGAATCTGTGAAAAAGCAGGAGTTGAATATAATGGACAGCACGCATTACGCCATACATTTGCAACCAGATGTATTGAGGCTGGGGTTCCGGCATTAGTATTGAAAAACTGGCTAGGGCATACAGATATTCATATAACACTTGATACATATGCCGATGTCTTCGACAGGATGAACCTTGGTGCAATATCAAAGTTTGAGAAGCTAATGGATGAAGTTATGACAACTGAAAATTAAATTACAGAAGCACGGATTTGATCCGTGTTTTTGTTATGTAAAAAAAGAGGGAGGCGTAATAATGAAACATGATATATTTGAAGAGGCTAAAGAGGCAGCTGGATGTGATTACATATCAGATTTGAAATATATGGACAAGTGGATTGTTTCAGTGTTCAAATTGATGAATTGGAGCAAATGTGATGCAGAAGATATAAAACGATTGATGTGTTATTTGTATGGGAAGCAGAGTAATGATATAGCTTCTAGTAATCGGACGGGGGTTCGAGAAACCACAGCGATTTTGAAAAAATTTTGATATCATAAAAATGCAGTCGCTGAAAGCGTTGAAATTACTGGGGTTGAGGGAATCCGATGTCTCCTCATCTCCACCATGAACATGAAGAGGGGCATAAATGCCCCTTTTTTTCATGTGGATTTAATTACAGATATTCCTATTTTATGTATATGTTAATCAATCAACGGTATATCTACATAAAAACCTCTTAAACACGCGCCGGAAACAGTTAAAAACAGCCGAAAATAACTCCAAATAGCCATAATCACATCGAAATCACTCATAAAACACGCCGGGCGAAAAATATTTTATGTATATTGATAGCATCAACGTCGATAAATACATAAAATACGATAAAACAGTCAAATCAACTCTAACAAAACAGTTGAAAAATTCGACAGATAATGTACAATAAGGTGATTAAACTCAAGGAGGAATAATATGTCATTACCTAATTGCCCTAAATGCGGCGGAGAATATGTATATGAAGATGGTGCTATGCTGATTTGCCCTGAATGTGCACATGAATGGTCACAGGCGCAGATGGAAGCAGAAGCTGAAGCTGCTCTTGTAAGAGATGCTAACGGCAACGTTCTTCAGGATGGAGATTCAGTAACAATTATTAAAGACTTGAAGGTAAAAGGTGCTTCGAGTGCTCTTAAACAGGGAACAAAGGTTAAGAATATCAGACTTATTGACGATGGAATTCATAACATTGATTGTAACATTCCGGGGTTTGGAGCAATGAGCCTGAAATCAGAATTCGTTAAGAAAATCTAACGACAACAACAGACCTTAAGGAGACGTTTATGATTAAGAACAGGACAACACAACTAATTTATCAAACTATTTACTGCACTCTCGGACTTGTGGGTTTTGTCGCATGTCTTGGAATATTTGATGACATTAACATGATACGCTGGGATTTTTATGTACACTTTACAAACCTCAGTAACTTCCTGTGTATTGGTGTAATGTTTGCGGCGTTAATTCAAACTATAAAGAAAAAAGAAGATAGTTATGTTTCGATCGTACCGCTTTTGAAATTCATCGGTATGCTCGGAATTCTGCTGACTTTTCTCGTGTTTAATATCTTATTAGCAGGGGCTCCGGATAGAGATCCTCAGCTCAACTGGAGAATCGGAAGTCTCTGTTTCCATGTTATTCTTCCGATCATGTATATGGCGGATTGGTTCCTCTTCTATGAAAGAGGAAAGACCAAGTGGTTTTACCCTATCGCATCGACTGCTTTCCCGCTGGCATACATAGCATTTATTTTTATCCAAGCAGCAATTATGAAGTTCGACACTTCGATTTTGATACCGGGCACTGCCACACCTTTGATTTATCCGTATTTCTTCGTAAATCTTGAAACTCAAGGTGTTGGTGGCGTTGTGCAATGGTGTTTGATTTTACTCGTTGCCTTCATAGCGGTAGGTTTCGTATTCTATGGAATTGACAAGCTTTTAAAGAAGAAAAAGAGCGTTTAGATAAATAAGAGTTTTAGGTAAAAGAAAGGAATAAAAATGAAGAAGAAGTATGAAAATCTGTTTACTCCATGGAAGGTAAGGGACGTTGAAATCAAGAACAGAATAGTTATGTGCCCTATGGGAGGAACATCTCTGTTCGGATGGTTTGAGCTCGGTGGATGTAAATTCGACAAGGAAGCAGCGAATCTGTTTCTGGAAAGAGCTCGCAACAACGTAGGTTTGATCATTCCGGGGATAGCACCTCTCAGAGATACATTCTGGGGGAAATGGCTCTGGCAGAATCCTAAGATGTTTGACGATCTGAAGGTGTTTATGGATGAGATCCATAAGACAGATACGAAGCTTTTCGTGCAGCTGACTGCAGGAATGGGACGTTCATGGGCTATCACAGAGCTGGTAGCACCGCTCCATAAGAATAAGATCACAAGAAAACTGCTCAAGCCTATCCTCGATACAGAGCACGAGCTGGCATGTCCGAGCCCACAGCCATCACGTTGGGCCCACGACATCATCTGCCCTGAAATGAAGGTTGAGCAGATCCATGAAATAATAGAAGCTTTTGCAAAGACTGCCAAGCTCTGCAAAGATGCAGGCGTCGATGGGGTAGAAGTACATGCTGTACACGAAGGCTATCTTCTTGACCAGTTCGCCATCGAATTCTTCAATAAGCGTACTGATGAATATGGCGGAAGCTTCGAAAACAGATATCGTTTCGCAGCCGAAGTAGTAAAAGCTATCAAGGCTGAATGCGGCGAAGACTTCCCTGTATCTCTGCGTTATTCAGTAGAATCCAAGCTCAAGGGATTCTGCTACGGTGCAATGCCGGGCGAAGAATACGAAGAAGTTGGAAGAGCTATGGAAGAGTCGGAAAGAGCGGCTAAATATCTGCAGGATGCAGGTTACGACATGTTGAACGCCGACAACGGTACATACGACTCATGGTACTGGGCACATCCGCCTATGTACATGCCTGAAAACTGCAACCTCGACGATGTGGCACATATCAAGAAGTTCGTTGATATCCCTGTAGTTTGTGCAGGAAGAATGGACCCTGAAACAGGCGCGAAAGCTGTTGAAGAAGGCCGTATCGACGGTGTAGGCGTTGCTCGTCAGTTCCTGACAGACCCTGAATGGGTAACTAAGCTGATCGAAGACCGCGTGGAAGAAATCAAGCCTTGTATCTGCTGTCACAGCGGATGCTTCAACTTCTCATCTTCCAAGGGACATGCCAATACACAGGATCTGACAGATACAATGGGACTTGCACGTTGCGCTCTGAATCCTAAGACTATGCAGTCAAAGAAGTACAGCATACAGCCTGCAAAGAAGGCTAAGAAAATCGCCATCATCGGAGGCGGTATCGGCGGTATGGAAGCAGCTATCGTTTGTGCGCAGAGAGGCCACAGCGTGACTTTATATGAAAAGGGCGATAAGCTGGGCGGCGTATTTATCGCAGCAGCATCACCTTCTTTCAAGGAAAAGGACAGAGACCTGATCGCTTGGTACAATCGTGAAATCACTAAATATCCTATCGAAGTTAAATTTAATACAGAAGTTAAAGACGTAAATGCACTTGATGCAGACGAAGTTATCGTAGCAACAGGTGCCGTAGCTAAGAACATTCCGATCAAGGGTGCTGACAAAGCTATCGAAGCTGTTGACTATCTGCTGGGTGAAGCTCCTGTAGGTGATAAAGTCGTTATCATTGGCGGAGGTCTTACAGGATGCGAAATCGCTTATGAACTGTTCCTGGAAGGAAAGCAGCCAACTATCGTTGAAATGCAGGATGACCTGATCACTATGAAGGGAATATGCCTTGCCAATACAAGCTACCTGCGTGACTGCTTCAAGACAAACGAAGTTCCTGTACATCTTGAAACAGGTGTAGTGGAAATCGGTGATAATGCAGTGACAGTCAAGGATAAGGACGGAAAAGTATTTGATATCGAAGCAGATAACGTGATTCTTTCTGTAGGTTATGATCCTGCCCCTGTTGCGAAGAAGAGCAAGCACGTTCACGTTATCGGAGATGCATCTAAAGTAGGTAACCTGAGAAGCGTTATCTGGGGTGCATGGGATGTTTGTATGAAGCTGTAAGCTTATATGTAATCAAATAGGAGATAATACGATGATTTTAACAAAAGAACAACAAGCTATTCTCGACGGTTCACAAGGCGAGACAATGGCAAAAGTCATGAAGACTATGGTGATGTACGGTGATGCTTTTGAAGCGGAAAAACTTGTACCGATCACGTCAGAATATAACCACCTGGTAACATCATTCGGACTTAAAGTAATGTCACCGGTGTATGATTTGATGCAGCAGCTGCTTGATGCAGATGTTGCTTCAGGACAGAAGTTTACAGTTGACCCGCGTCCTGTTGACAAGAACGTACCGGCCAACTTCCTGCAGAACTTCGTGTTCAACAAGTTCATGTACACTAAGCAGGACTTCTACGAAGATCAGCTGGAAAAGCTGGGCCTTAAAGATGACAAGGCATTCACATGTACATGCTACATGGACGAAGTGGGAAACCAGCCTAAGAAGGGTGAGATCCTGTCATGGGCAGAATCAAGTGCTGTCGTTTATGCAAACTCAGTATTAGGCGCCAGATGTAACCGTAATTCAGGTATCATCGACATCATGGGTTCGATCGTAGGCTATGTGCCTTACTTCGGCCTGCTGACTGATGACGGCAGAAAAGCCGATTGGGTAATCAAAGTTCAGACTACTAAGAAGCCGGAAGCACAGCTTCTCGGTTCAGCCATCGGTATGAAAGTAATGGAAGACGTACCGTACGTGGTAGGACTGGATCAGTGGATCGGTAACGAACTTGATGACAGTGCGAAATCATATCTTAAGGATTTCGGCGCTGCGACTGCATCTAACGGAGCAGTAGGTCTTTATCACATCGAAAACTTGACACCTGAAGCAGTAGAACTTGGCAAGGATCTGATTCGTCCTGATGCAAAAGAATACATCATCGATGATGCAGAACTTCAGAGAGTGCAGGACAATTATCCTGTAATCTGGAAGAAGCCTGATGCTTCTCCAAAGCTCTGCTTCCTGGGATGCCCGCACCTTTCCCTGCAGCAGCTCAAGGACTGGACAGATAAAATCGAAGAAGGTCTTGCGGCAAGCGGCAAGAAAAAGGTCGTTATCCCAACTGTGCTGACAGCGGCACCGGGAGTACTGGAAGCCTTTAACAAGACAGAATATGCAGCAAGACTTAAAAATACGGGAGTTATAACTTCATACATCTGCCCGCTGATGTATATGAACAACCCGCTTTGCAAAACTATGCCGGTAATCACATCATCCAATAAGCTGCGTACTTATACCAGCGCCAGATACTATAAGGACGATGAGATCTTGGCAGCAATCACAAAGGGAGGGAAATAGACATGAAACAGTTTCAAGGAAGAGTTGTAACACCCGGCACCGTTACTGCAGAAGCAGTAGTAACAAAGCAGGGATTTAATACACTGGCATCACTTCAGATGGCTCTGCAGTTCGGCGATAAAGATGTTAAATGCGGAGACCAGAATAACGAAGAAATTCACGGCAAACCATTGATAGGCAAGGCGCTTTGCCTGCCGCAGACTATTGGCTCAACTACAGGCGGCCTGGTACTTTACTGTGCCTGCGCTTTGGAAAAAAATCCTGCATGCCTGCTCTTTGCAAATCATATCGATTCTCTTGCAGCGGCAGGTGCTGTATTGGCAGATGTATGGGTAGACAGCGTTTCAATGCCTGTTGTAGATTGCCTTGGCGATGAATTCCTCGAGTATGTTAAAGATGGAATGAAGATCACCATTAAAGAAAATGGCCTGGTAGAAGTTGACTAAAGCATGAGCAGAAGGTGAAAAAATGAGAGAAACAGTTATTTCAATGCGTGGTATTGAGAAAAGCTACGGAAGATACAAGGTCCTTCATGACGTGGACCTGGATATTTACAAGGGCGATATTTTCGGGTTGATCGGACGTAACGGCGCCGGAAAAACTACATTGTTCAAGGTGCTTCTCGGTCTGTCGGATTATCAGAACGGGACACTTGAAATCATGGGGCATAAATATGACCTTTCTGTAGGACGTAAGAAAATCGGTTTTTTGATTGGCAGCAATTTCGTACCGCAGCTTACAGGTAAGCAAAACCTTGAATATTACAGACAGCTCAAAGGAATCAAAAATAAAAAGGAAGTAGACCGCGTTTTGGAAATCGTAGGTCTAAAAGGCGTGAAGGCGAAGTATGCGAATTACTCGCTGGGAATGAAGCAGCGTCTTGGAATCGCCAATGCTATTATGGGGAATCCTGAGATTTTGCTTTTAGATGAGCCTACAAACGGACTGGACCCACAGGGCATTGCCGATGTTCGTAATCTGATCAAGCGACTTAACGAAGAATTTAAGATGACAGTTATAGTATCCTCTCATATCCTCGGAGAATTGCAGAATACTGCCAACAGATTCGGTATCATCAATGACGGAACACTGGCCGGCGTGATCACGGAGGAAGACCTTATTTCGGAACAGAGGGCAGTACGCATCAGCGTAGACGACGTGGAAAAGGCTAAGGCCGCACTGGCGATAGCCGGAGTCAAGATCCTCGGTGAAGCCGATGAAACTCGCACGCTGGAAGATTTCTATTTTAATTTTGTGGGAGGTAAGAAGTAATATGTGGAACTATGTTTTAGCTGACTATCGTCGTATACTTAAGAGAACTCCCAGAATCATATATGTAGCAGCTTATGAAGCTATCCTGTTGTTGATTATGTTTATCGCATGGAGAAAGGGCGGAGCCGGATTTGATGGAGAAAGCCTTATGGGAAGCATCGATTTATGGTTCATCGCTATGGGCGGTCTGCTTCTGGGCTTCGGCACATTGATAAATGTGTATGCTGATGACTTTAAGGCCAAAACCATGCAGGTGGCTATCGGCATAGGCATCAAACGTCTGCAGGTGGTAATAAGTAAAGTTGTTCAGGCAGCTATGCTTATTATTACAGACGTTTTATTTACCGCGATATTGATCGTTGTCTTTTCGGTTATATCAGGGGCAGCTCTCGGCGCTCCTCAAATAGGAAGATTAGTAATCGAATGCCTGATGATATTGATTAGTAACGTGTGCTGGATCAGCATCGTATCGATCCTCGTGTTTAAGCTGCAGGGTATGATCATGCCGATGGTAGTATACGTGCTGCTCAGCTTCGGGATTCTCGGTTTGCTGGCAGGAATAGTGACAGGAATCGGCCCTGCCTTCATGGAAAAAATTCCGCTTAGGGAAATAATGCCGGATAATGTGCTCAGCACATTTGAAACAAGCCTGATCGACGGAGGGTTTGCATTTTTCGCATTTATTGGCATAGTAATATATATCGTGTTAGGCGTTTATATCACATATCTGCTTTTCCGTAAGCAGGAGCTGGACCTTTAAATTAAGCAACCATAAAAATCATCTGATAAAGAACTCGAAATCAAAATCGAGTTCTTTTTTTTATTATTATGTGACATTATCACAGAAAACTTCATTTATTAGAGTATAATAAGACTATAATAGTAAACAAGGAGGCACAGAGATGGGATTGTTCGATTTTTTAAAGGTGCCTGATATCAATCAGGGTATAGAAGAATATAAAAATAATGCGGGTGCGGTTTTACTTGATGTAAGAACTGTTGAAGAATACAGGGAAGGACATATTCCAAACAGTAAAAATGTTCCGCTGCAAAATATAGCTAAGGTAAAGAGCGTTGTTTCAGGAAAGGACGTACCGTTATACGTTTACTGCTACTCCGGTTCTCGAAGCAGGCAGGCTGTAAACGCGCTTAAGAGTATGGGATACAGCAATGTCAACGACCTGGGAGGCATAGCAAGATATTCGGGAAAGGTGGTTAGATAAGATGAAGATAGTAATAGTTGGGGGAGTAGCAGGCGGTGCAACAGCAGCCGCAAGACTCAGAAGATTAGACGAACAGGCAGAAATCATAGTATTTGAAAGATCAGGGTATATTTCTTATGCGAATTGCGGACTGCCTTACTATATAGGAGATGTGATCACAGACCCGGGCGACCTGACGCTTCAGAGCCCGGCAAGCTTCTTCGAAAGATTCCGCGTCGATATGAGAGTGCACCATGAGGTCACAGCAATATATCCGAAAGAGAAATTCGTTACCGTCAAGAACCTTGAGACAGGCGAAGAGTTTGAAGAGTCATACGATAAGCTTATTCTTTCTCCGGGTGCAAAGCCCACTCAGCCGACACTTCCGGGGATCGGCATCGAAAAGCTATTTACGCTTCGTACAGTGGAAGACACACTGCGCATAAAAGAATATATAAGGAAAAATGCTCCGAAATCAGCAGTTCTGGCAGGAGGCGGATTTATAGGACTGGAGCTTGCCGAAAACTTAAGAGAGCTGGGGATGGATGTAACTATCCTACAGCGACCTAAGCAGCTCATGAGTCCGTTTGACAGTGACATGGCTTCGTTTATTCACAGCGAAGCTCGTGCACACGGAATCAAGCTGGCGTTAGGCTATACTGTTGAAGGCTTCGAAGAAAACGGAGACGGAGTAGACGTACTGATAAAGGACAGGGAACCTTTCCACGCGGATATGGTAGTGCTGGCAATCGGCGTAACTCCTGACACCAAGCTTGCCAAGGATGCAGGCCTTGAACTTGGCATAAAGGGCAGCATCGTAGTAAACGACAGAATGGAAACTTCGGCGCCCGACATATATGCTGCAGGTGATGCGGTACAGGTAAAGCATTATGTAACAGGAGACGATGCACTGATTTCTTTGGCCGGGCCTGCCAATAAGCAGGGAAGGATAATCGCCGACAACATCATGGGTGGAGACAGCCGCTACGCAGGAAGCCAGGGCAGCTCCGTTATAAAATTATTTGATATGACTGCAGCATGTACAGGCATAAACGAAACTAACGCGCGCAAAGCAGGCCTCGACGTAGATACGATCATACTTTCTCCTATGAGTCATGCGGGATACTACCCGGGTGGAAACTTGATGACAATGAAGATCGTGTACGAAAAAGAAACTTACCGCCTGCTGGGAGCTCAAATCATCGGTTACAAGGGTGTGGACAAGAGAATAGACGTGATCGCTACTGCGATCCATGCAGGTATGAGTGTGATCGAGTTAAAGGATTTAGACCTGGCATATGCACCGCCTTATTCATCTGCCAAGGACCCTGTAAATATGGCAGGCTTCATAGCAGACAACATTTCAAAGGGAATACTGAAGCAGTGGCACATTGAAGATTTGGACAAGCTTCCGAGAGACGGAAGTGTAACTCTTCTCGACAGCAGGACCGAAGAAGAATATGCGTACAGCCATATCGAAGGTTTCATAAACATTCCTGTAGACGATCTCAGAGAACATCTCGATGAAATAGATAAGAATAAACCTGTTTATATATACTGCCAGAGCGGTCTGCGCAGCTATATATCAAGCCGTATCCTTGAAAGTTTTGGCTATGAAACGTATAATATGGCAGGGGGCTATAGATACTACGATGCAGTAATAAACGACAGACGCCTTACAGAAGCTGCTACTGCATGCGGTATGGACAAGCCTGAATAATATTGGTATCAAAGCATTTTAAAGGTAAGGTTTATGAAGAAAACAGTAGTGTTGCTTTTAACAACCGTAGTGCTGCTTTGCGGATGCGGACATAACGAAGAAAGCGCACCCGGCGGAACGCTGCCGCCGATGAGCGTTATTAATATTGCCTGCGAGGAAGCGCCGGGAGAAGAATATATTCCCGCAAAGGTCACAGCTTCGTGGGGCGAAGGCGATTCTGCAAAGGAAATATGTGACGAACCTGCAGAGATAAAGCTCCGCGGAAACAGCAGTAAAGAAGCCGTAAAAAAAGCCTACAATATCAAATTCGAAGAGGATGTTGACTTTTTAGGCATGGATCCCGGAGGGAAGTGGGCTATGGTAAGCAACCCGTTTGACAAGAGCATGCTTCGTCCTGCGATAGGATTTTCATATGCGGAGGCCATAGGGATAGAAGGAACTTCAGACATAGAACTGTGCCAGGTAGTGCTGAATGGCAAGCTTATGGGTGTATATATGGCGGCAGAACCTGTTGAGAGCGGTGAGGGCCGCCTGGAAATCGATGCTGAAGACGGCGATTTTCTTATAGAAAGAAACATGGACCGTGCAGAAGACGATAAAGCTTATATAGAGTCGGGTTGGGGCCTTAGATTTGAAATCAATGAGCCGGAAGAACCTGATAAGGATTCATATGATGAGCTGGAGAGTCTGCTGGATGATGCAGAAGAAGCTATAATGACAAGCGATCATCGAAAGTATAAGAAATATATCGATGTGGATTCATTCGTGAATTATTATATTCTGCATGAATTGATAAAGGATATAGATTTCGGAGAGTATTCTACGCGATACTATTTCAAGGATGGACTGATGTATGCAGGACCGCCGTGGGATCCCGATCTTACGATGGGCAATGTATCCGCTGTAAAAGATGAAGAAAAATATGCTATATATTTTACCGGCAGTATAAACGAAAAGCCGGATGATGATGATTTTTACCGCAGTGCGGAAGGCGAATGGGCCAACACAGGAGACTATTATTACTGGCTGTGCATGGACCCTTGGTTTATGGAAAAAGTCAGCGAACGCTGGGAAGAAATTCGAAGCATCACGGTGAACCTTGCTGAAGACAACGAGCTTGGTGAAAATCTCATCGACAGATATATGAACGCATACGGTGAAGAGCTTGAAGGTGATTTCGAAATGTATAAAAGCGAGCTTCATGTTTCCGAGTGGCAGAAACCGGCCGATACATATGCAGGCAATGTCGAAATGCTTCGAAAATGGATACTTTCGAGAATAGAGCACCTTGATACCATATTTCACTAAAAATACAAATGACAATTCGATTCAATAATGGTACAATAAATAACGGAAATTCAGAGTTGCAGCAAACCTTGCTGCAATTTCTATGTAAGGAGAAAACGAATGGATTTTATTGAAATCATAAAAGCGATAATACTCGGTATTGTTGAAGGTATCACAGAATGGCTGCCGATCAGTAGTACCGGACACATGATATTGGTGGATGAGTTCATCAAGATGGATGTTTCAGCGGCATTCATGGAGATGTTTCTTGTAGTTATCCAGCTGGGAGCTATCCTGGCAGTAGTCGTTATCTACTGGAAGACGCTCATACCTACGAATAAAAAAACATGGATAATGTGGGCGAAGATCGTAGTATCATGTATCCCTGCAGCGGTTATCGGCCTGCTGTTTGACGACCTCTTCACAGCATTATTCTTCAACTGGTACACTGTAGCGACCGCACTGATAGTATTCGGTATCGCATTCATCATAATCGAAAACAAAAACAAAAACCTTCAGCCTAAGGTGGAAACCCTCGACGATCTGAGCTTCATGCAGGCCTTAATAATCGGTCTGTTCCAGGTTATCGCAGCTGTATTCCCGGGAACATCACGTTCAGGAGCCACTATCCTCGGAGGACTGATGATAGGCGTATCAAGAACAGTGGCTGCAGAATTCACATTCTTCCTGGCTATCCCGGTAATGTTCGGCGCAAGCCTTCTGAAAATTGCAAAGTTCGGACTGGTGTTCACAGCAGAGGAAGGTATATTGCTGGCAGTAGGAATGATAGTGGCATTCATAGTGTCCATCATAGCTATCAAGTTCCTCATGGGATATATCAAAAAGCACGACTTCAAGGTATTCGGATGGTATAGAATCGTCCTGGGTATTATCGTTATCGCTTACTTCGCAATTAAGATGTATGTGTAATATGGAAAATATACTTGTAAAAAAAGAAGGAAACATAACTACAGTATCTCTCAACAGAACGAAGGTGCTAAATGCATTTAATTCTGAGATGCTGGCCGATCTTACTGCGGCGATAAAGACTGCAGGTGAGGATCCGGAAACTTATGTTATCATTCTCAATAGCAGCATAGATAAGGCCTTCACTGCAGGAGGAGATATCAAGGAAGAAGCGCAGCTCACGTATGAAACTGCGTATGACTTCTCAAGAAGAGGGCAGGAATGTGCCATGGCCATTTATAACAGCCCTGTTCCCGTGATCGCAGCCGTTGATGGATATGCACTTGGAGGCGGCATGGAATTGATCCTTGCTGCAGATATAACAGTAGCAGCCAAAACAGCTAAAATAGGCGTGCCGACAATAAACCTGGGAGGCATCCCATGCTGGACTGCAACACAGCTTCTGCCGAGGATCGTAGGTCATTCGGTGGCAAGCGACATCTTGCTGACAGGAAAGATCATGGATGCAGAGGAATGCTACAGACTTCACCTTGTTGAATATCTGACAGAAAAAGAAGACTTAATGGATAAGGCCATGGAGATCGCAGAAACATTGGCAGACAAATCACCGTGGGCAGTGAAGCTGATGAGAGATTCCATCAAGCAAGGACTGGAGCTTCCGTTACAGGATGCACTGGAGCTTGAAAGAAATATCTTCAAGGAATGCTATACCAGCAGCGACAGAAGCGAAGCAACTGCCGCATTTCTGGAAAAAAGACAACATAAACCGTATAATAACAGAAGCACCTTTATTTAAGGTGCTTTTCTAACAGAACAAGATTCACGCCGTCAATACCGTTAAAAACACAAGGTACGACACCGATTTCTTTATAGCCCGTATTTTCGTAGAAAGTGCGGGCTCTTTTATTTCGCTCATTTGTATCCATCCTGAGATACGGACATCCGCAGGCAAGGGCATGATCCTCATAGAATTTCACAAACTCCTTACCTATGCCTTCCCTCATAGCTTTTGGAGAGACAACCAGTGTATGGAGCACCATTATTTCTTCATCGGAAGCAGGAAACTCCCAAGCTCCGTCGGCATAAACATCTACCTGCTCTTTGTTTATCTTGGCGGCAGCCACTACCTGCCCATCACGTTCGCAGACGAACATATCGCCCTTTGCGACAGAATCAGCAGCGGTGCTTTCCGTAGGATAGATGCCTCTCTGCCATCCTATGCAAAGCGCGCCTTTTTCCTCTTCGGTGTGGATATCTTCGTAGATGGCGGCGATAGCTTTTATGTCGTTTTCGGTAGCTTTTCTGATCATGATTTGCCTCCTATTATATATATGATTTTAATGGTATAATGAGATAAAGACAAGGAGAATCAGGAGAATTATGAGCGATAAAAACAACAACCTTAAATGGGAAGAAATAAAGACGGATCATATAGTACAGAATGAGTGGATAGACTTCAGAGAATCGACATACAGATTTCCCGACGGCAGAGAGATCGGACCGTTCTACAGCTACAGCCGCAGAGATTACGTGGTGATAGTGGCATCGGATGAGGATGGGAATTATCTCTGCGTGAAGCAGTTCCGCCAGGGGATAAAAGAAGTTACGACTGAATTTCCGGCAGGTGGTATCGAGAGAAAAGACGGCAAGGAGTACGGCTCATCTGCTTCCCCTGATTCAGAGGAAGCCTTCGAGGCTGCGAGGCGCGAACTCCGGGAGGAAACGGGATACGAGTCTGACGACTGGGAGTTCCTTCTGCAGGTTCCGTCAAATGCGACCATAGCAGACAATTATGCATATGTTTTCACAGCAAAAAACTGCCGCAAAGCGACAGGTCAAGATCTTGATGATACTGAATTTGTAGATGTGATCAAGCATACGGAAGATGAGATCCAAGAAATGATCGCAGCAGGCGAGTTCCAGCAGGCAATGCACATAATGGCATGGCTGCTGGCGAAACGCGCTACATCCATTGAAGTAATTCTATAGATTCTCCCGACGGGCCTGTCAGGAACATGACACGGATACCGTTCGGTCTGAAAAGCGGCTCGTTATGAGGCTCATCATCGGCAAACGAATCGATGCCTTTCATGCGAAGGTCTGCTACAACAGCGTCAACATCTTCCACTTCGAAACAGAAGTGTTCGAGAGGCGCCGTAGCGACTGCTTCTACAGATTTGTAGCTGGGGTCGATAAGCTCTATTGTGGCATCGCCGTCGAAACGCATGTGAACTATATGTTCGGTTTCGCCATTTCCAAGATCGAGCACATCTTCGGATATTTTAGTTCCGCCAAGCAGGCTGTAGAATTCGATGGATTTTGTCATGTCTTTAGTAAGTACAGTTAAATGTCCCAGTTTCATAAATGTCTCCTTACGTAATATATGAGATATGATATATTATAATAAAGACAGGGAAAATAATAAACAAAAAATAAAAAAATCACCTAACGTAAGGGGTTGCTCATAACGTAACGTAATGCATTAATATGAGCATCGAAGGGAGGTGAAAAGCTATGTCAAAATATACGACAGGAGAAATGGCTGAGCTTTGCCAAGTGACCGTCAGAACAGTTCAGTACTATGATAGCCGCGGTATCTTAGTACCAAGCGAGCTTTCCGAAGGAGGAAGAAGACTTTATTCGGAAGATGACCTAAGACTTTTGCGAGTGATCTGCTTTTTAAGAGAAGTTGGGCTTTCCATAAAAACTATAGACAGCCTGCTCAAGGAAGAGGATCCGAAAAGTGTCATTTCGATTTTACTGGACCAGCACGAACAAGTGCTGAAGGAGGAGCTTGCAAACAGTAAAAACAAGATGCAGAAGCTGGAAGAACTGAAGAGGGCGCTGAAGGGAACAGGTCAGCTTTCCGTCGAATCCATCGGAGATGTAGCATACACTATGGAAAATAAGAATAAATTGAAAAAGCTATACAGAACGCTTTTGCTTACGGCGATACCTGTAGGGATACTTCAGTGGGGATCCATAATATATGGATTTATCACCTGGACATGGTGGCCGTTTCTCATATATCTTGTGATCGGCGTGCCGTTTGCGATATGGATATCGAAATACTACTTCAAGCGTGTGGCATACATCTGTCCTCAATGTCACGAGGTATTCAAGCCTAGATTCAAGGAGGCATTCTTTGCCAATCATACTCCTAGAACGCGTAAGCTTACTTGTCCTAAGTGCGGACATAAAGGCTTCTGCGTGGAAGTATATGGGGATGAAGAGCACAAATAAAATCATCAGGAGGTAATTACCGTGAAAATTTGCGTATTTGGTGCCAGCAGCAACGATATCGACCCTAAATTCATAGAAGCAGGCGAACGCCTGGGACATCTCATGGGATGCAAAGGGCACAGCCTCGTTTTCGGCGGAGGGGCTACAGGCCTCATGGGCGCTTTCGCGCGCGGGATAACTGAAGAGGGCGGCGCCAGCATAGGCGTGGCGCCTACGTTTTTTGACAGGCCGGGTGTCCTGTTCAGCGAGTGTACTGAATTTCATTTCACGGAAACCATGAGAGAGCGTAAGGACTTGATGGATAAGTTGTCAGATGCATTCATCATGACTCCCGGCGGAATAGGAACGATGGAGGAGTTCTTTGAGATATTCACTCTCAGGCAGCTTGGCAGACATTCGAAACCTATAGGTATCCTCAATACAGGCGGATACTACGATGAACTTATCAGTATGCTTAAACATACGGCAGAAAAGGGATTCATGAGCATGAGATGCATGGATATGCTGTGCGTATCGGAAGACCCGGAAGAACTGCTTGAAATGATGGAAAAATAGTTAGTGTTTTAAGAAGGGAGCAGAAGGATGTCATTAAATATCATATGCGGAGATATAACGACTCTTGATGTCGATGCCATAGTAAACGCAGCCAATGAAACTCTACTTGGCGGCGGCGGTGTGGACGGATGTATCCACAGAGCGGCAGGTCCGCAGCTTTTAGCTGAATGCAGGACTCTTGGCGGCTGCAAGACGGGAGATGCCAAGATCACAGGAGCATATAATTTGCCGTGCAAATACGTGATCCATACTGTAGGTCCTATATGGCACGGAGGTGCTTACGGCGAAAAGGAATTGTTGATTTCCTGTTATAGAACTTCGTTGTCATTGGCTAAAGATGCAGGTTGTAAGTCAGTAGCATTCCCGCTGATTTCGGCAGGAGTTTACGGCTACCCGAAGGATGATGCTTTTAATATAGCAAAAGATACGATAAAATCATTTCTTGAAGATAGCGATATGACTGTTTATATGGTCATATTCGATAAAGCGTCATACACGATAAGCAAACAGCTTTTT
>JAUMXT010000131.1 GCA_030529015.1 Bacillota bacterium
GTTTGAAGTGCTGTCGTAATTGCTGTAATTAGTGTTGCTGCCATAATCGCTGTAGTCAGTATTACTTGACGCTCCTGAAGTCTTGTTGCTTGAGGATGTTCCTGTCGCATAGTTGCTACTATCATAATCAGTAGCATCGTACGCGCTCTTACCGTAATCTGAAATATCATACTGACTTAAGCCGTAGTTGCTTTCACCTGTTACGATAACCTTGCCTGCAACTTCCTTGTCGTCAAACAGTCCCTTTACGTTAACGATGATATCGTCGAGGAAGTCATCGCTCGGAAGCATTGATCCGTATTTAACTTCGATGTTGATATCTTTGCCGTTACCGTCTTTGTCTTTCTCGATGAAGCCTTTATCATCCATCAGCTGTACGAGATTCGGAATCACTTGGCTTACTGCTTTACCTTCGTATGCTTCTACTTCTTCCATCAAGTTTGCAGCATCTTCATTCATAGGCATTACTGCCACTACGTTACCCTTTTCATCGTAATCGATTTCGAATTCAGGGTTAACCTTTAATACTAATGTACCTGCTGTAGTTGCTGATGCTTCACTTCCTCCACATCCTGTGAATACTCCCATTGATAATACAAGGATCATTATCGCGATTAAAACTTTTGTTAATTTTCTCATTTTCATTATCTCCTTTCCAAATTGTACCTTTAGCATAAATGGCAAATATTAGAGAATTATTAAAAACGAAATTTTTTAAAAAATATTTTTCTTGACTTTTTCTGTCAAGTTGTGTATTTAATTAAGCAAGAGGAAAACATAGAGTTTTGATTCAAATTGGGAAAGGGTTATTAATATGAAAATTTTGATCGTCGAAGACGAAAGGGATATAAGGACGCTGCTGGTAAAGAGGCTCCAGAAGCATTACTCCGTCGATTCATGTGAGGACGGAGAATCTGCGCTCGACCATCTCAGCGTATATACTTATGATGCTGTCGTTCTTGATATCATGCTTCCTAAGATGAATGGGATACAGGTGCTTAAGTACATAAGAAATTCAGGAAGCGACACTCCTGTCATCATGCTGACTGCTAAGGGTGATATCGAAGATCGTGTCGCAGGGCTGGATGCAGGCGCAGATGATTATCTCGTTAAGCCGTTTTCATTTGATGAACTTCTGGCGCGCCTTCGCGTTATCACCAGAAGAAATACTTCAACCAAAAAAACGACTCTTACTGCCGGAGACTTGGTAGTAGACACTGTTTCCAAGACAGTATCGCGAGCAGGCGTACCGATTTCTCTAACTTCTAAAGAGTACATGCTTCTTGAATATCTGATGTATCATCCCAACATCACGCTTACCAGAAATCAACTGGAACAACAAGCCTGGGACAGCAGCTTCGAAGGTGGCTCCAACGTCGTTGATGTTTATATCAGATATCTCCGCAAGAAAATCGACTCCGGCTATGACGTTAAGTATATAAAAACGGTTTACGGTATGGGTTACAGATTAGAGGTGCCAAATGAATAAGCATAAGTCGATAAAAACGAAAATTACATTATGGTATACACTTATCATCCTCTTGTTTATGGGCATCGCTTTGGCCGGAGCTTTTATCGCATCCGAGCAATACAGCAAAGATGAAATGAAAGAAGAGTTAATAGATGAAGTGGGTGACCTGGAGGAAGACATAAAAAGCTTCCCTGACTATTTCCCTAACACAGACGAAATGACATATTTCGACGATGGCATCATGCTGAGCCTTTACGACTCAAAAGGGAACTACGTAAGCGGCATTGTACCTGATGATTTTCCGATAGACCATCCGCATGTCAAAACAGAAGTGCAGGAAGTAGCCAACGAAACAGAGAGCTGGTACGTGTATGATAAGGTCGTTGTATGGAGTGACGGCTCTGTTTTCTGGATCCGCGGCATCAACTCTTACAGTTCTATAGCGCACCTCGTTGAAAAGCTCACAAGATGGATATTGTTCCTGTTCCCGCTTCTCATTTTCTTTACTGCCTTTATCGGCTACCGAATGACTTCGAGGGCACTGAAGCCTGTTCAGGAAATGACGGATCTGGTGAACACGATCAAGGAATCTTCGAATCTGTCTCTCAGGCTTCCGGAGCTTGCCTCAAAGGATGAGCTGGCATACTTATCGAACACCTTTAACGACCTCCTGTCCAGTCTGGAGGATCAGTTCGTCCGTGAGAAACAGTTCTCCTCCGATGCCGCACATGAGCTGCGCACACCGATAAGCGTTATCCTGTCTCACTGTGAATACATGCTTCAGGATATGGATCTTAACGATGAACAGCGAGAAGAAATAGAAATCGTATATGAAAAGGGCATGCACATGTCGAATCTCGTCGATGCTCTTCTCATGATCACCAGAACAGAAAAGAAAAACTATAAGATAAATATGGATGATATCGACCTCTCTGCTCTGGCGGAATCGATTGTAGAAGACATGCGAAGCGAAGCCGATGAAAAGGATATTACTATTAAACTGGTGGATCAGCTTGAAGATCCTGAGTACACCGGTGATATGACACTGATGGTAAGGCTCTTTACAAATCTGATTTCCAACAGCATCAAGTACGGCAAGCAATCAGGTCAACTTCTCGTTCAGATGAGAGAGGAAAACGGTCTGATACAGCTGCTCTTTGACGATAACGGAATCGGCATCCCTAAGGATAGCCTTGAAAAAATATGGGACCGCTTCTACCAAGTAGAAAACAGCAGGTCACAAAACAAGGGCTTCGGTCTCGGCCTGTATATGGTCAACAGGATCGTTCAGCTCCATAAGGGACACATTGAAGTTTCCAGCACCTTTGGTGAAGGAACAAGATTTGTCATCACGCTTCCGAGGCTGAAAAAAGAATCCGAGAAAAATGCATAACTAAACTTGCATTTTTCTTGCCGATTCTTCGGCCACAGCTTCCAGAAATAGTTGCTTTGACTGATATTGGGGAGTTTTTCTATAAAAACTCCCATTTTTAGATGTGGAAAAACGTCTTTGCTCACGGAAGTTTCTAAATTAACAACATTAAGGGAGTTTCGATAACGAAACTCCCCATCACGCCTGCGATATCACAATTTCAAGAAACGCGCGTTTACCTCACCTAAGAAACCACACACTATCACACTTCAACCACCGATTTTAATACTCATAAACAGTATATCCGTCCGGAATTATAAATTTTGTGGAGGATGTTTTTTATTTCTTCATGAAAATATATGTATTGTCATCCGAATATTCTTCCGAATACTCATAGTTCAACAGTTGTAATTTTTTTATATCTTCAAGATCTTTTATCTGCTGCTCCGCCATACGTCTCACCATCTCTCCCCTTGCCATCTTGCAAAGGGTTCCCTTTTCGATAATTTTACCATCTGATTCTTCTCCGAAAACACAGGTGATGAACTTGACGTTTCGAGGCAGATGCTTGGAAACACTTACGCTGTATTCCTTTGATGCCAGATTGAGGATGCAGTCTGTTTCTCCGGACAAATTGTCGGCAAGAGACGTACCCCAAAATCCATAGAGATCCTTATGCACATCGCCGGCTGTGCCCTTTGCATATGCTTCTTCTATCGGCATAGCTAGCTTGGTCTGCATCTCGAGACGATAAGGCACCACTCCATCAAAGGGCTTCAGCACGCCGTAAAAGCCCGACAATAGCCTCAGGTGTTCTTGAATATAATCATATTCTTCGCTTGAAAAAACTGCCGGAGCCATGTACTGATACTGGATCCCTTCATATGCCAGAACTGCCGGAGTCAGCTGCTTTCGCAGATCCATGTGCTGCAGTCTTTCGTAATTCTGCTCAGCGATTTTATCACTGCACTTCCATAATTTCTTAAGCTGTTCGTAACTCATGCTGCGAAGCTTTTCGAGAATCATTTCGGTCTGCGGCAGAAACTGAGGAAGGTCTCTATATGCCAGATCATCCGTATTGATATTCATTTTTTTCGCAGGCGATATGATAATTCTCATTACGCCTCTCCGTCTAAATACGCCAGGATTTCCG
>JAUMXT010000132.1 GCA_030529015.1 Bacillota bacterium
CAAACACGTTCCTGAAGTTAGAGACGTAACTGTTAATAAGGTTTGGGATGATGCAGGAGATCAGGACGGCAAGAGACCTGGAAGCATAGAGGTTCAGCTCTATGCTGACGGTGAAGCTAAAGGTGATCCTGTAAGCGTAACAGGTGACAACTGGACATATACATGGACAGGTCTTGATGCGAAGGCAGCAGGCGATGACATCGTATATACGGTTGATGAGGTAAATGTTCCTGAAGGATACGAAAAATCCGTAAATGGCATGACTATCACCAATACTCATAAGCCGGCAATAGTGAACTTTAATGGCACTAAGACTTGGGATGATAAAGAAAATCAGGACGGCATCAGACCTAACTCAATTACCATCAGACTTCTGGCTGGTGGAGAAGAAGTGAATTCTACAACGGTAACTGAAGATAATGGCTGGAAATATGAATTCAACAATCTGCCACAGTTTAATGCAGGCAGTGAGATCGAATATACAATCACAGAAGATGCGGTAGAGAATTATTCTACAAAGATTGAAGATTTCAATGTTACTAATACATATACACCTAAACAGACAAGCGTAACAGTAACAAAAGCTTGGGATGATGCAGGAGATCAGGATGGCAAGAGACCTGATGGTGTAAGTGTGCAACTTTATGCTGACGGTAAAGCATTAGGCGATCCAATCATGCTTAGCGAAAAAACCGGCTGGACTTATACATGGTCGAACCTTGATATGATGAAGGCAGGAGAAGCTATTGTGTATACTGTTGACGAACTTGAAGTTCCGGAAGGATACACTAAAGCTATAACAGGAGACCAGAAAGAAGGATTTGTTATCACCAACAGCTACACTCCTGAAACAACTGACCTGACAGTATACAAGAAGTGGAAGGATAAGAACGACAAGTACGGCGAAAGACCATACGGAATCATCGTATACCTCCAGGCTAACGGTGAAGACGTACAGACAATTAAGATTACAGAAGATGACAACTGGAGATACACATTCACAGATCTTCCTGTATATGAAGATGGTGAAAAGATCATCTACTCCCTGTACGAAGAACCGGTTGGCGGATATATCACTGAAATAGAAGATATGACAATCACCAACACAATCGATCCTGAAGAGTTCGATGACAATGCAGACACAGGCGATGATTCTAACCCATGGGCACACGGATTCGTTGGACTTATGGCAATCATCACAGCTGCGGGAGCACTCTTCTTTAGAAGAAGAAAAGCTTAATAAAATCTAAATTGCGAAGTTTTCGGACTTCGCAATTTTTTTATTGTTTAAAAGACTTCATATGGTAAAATCATATTAGTAAAACAGAAAGGTAGAATTATTATGTCGATTTTAGTTGCAGGCGGTACAGGTTATATAGGAAGCCATACTTGTGTAGAACTTATAGAAGCGGGACACGACGTTGTCATCGCCGATAACCTGAGCAATTCTAAGGAAGTCGTAATAGATAAAATAAAACATATAACAGGGCTTAGCGAAGACACTCCGCGTATAAAATTTTATGAGGCGGACATCAGAGACGGTGCGGCTTTGGATGAGATCTTTGAAAAAGAAGCCATAGACGTAGTGATAAACTTTGCAGGAAAAAAGGCTGTCGGAGAGTCCGTAGAGTGCCCTTTGGATTATTATGAAAACAATGTCGGCGGAGCCGTAGAGCTTGCGAAAGCAATGGCAAGGCATGGAGTCAAGAATATTATTTTTAGCTCGACCGCCACAGTGTATGGTGAGCCTGACGTGATTCCCGTGACAGAGGAAACTCCGATAAAGAAGATTTTTCACCCGTATGGGCAGACGAAGGCGATGATTGAGCAGATTCTGCAGGATCAGTATGCGGCGGACCCTGAGTGGAATGTCGTGCTGCTCAGATATTTCAATCCTATCGGCGCCCACGAGAGCGGACTTATTGGGGAAGATCCGAAGGGTATCCCGAACAATCTCGTTCCGTATATCGCGCAGGTAGCTGTGGGCAAGAGAGAGTTTCTCGGTGTGTTCGGCGACGATTACGAGACTTATGACGGCACAGGGGTCAGAGATTATATCCATGTTGTGGATCTTGCAAAGGGCCATGTAGCGGCATTAAAAAAGCTGCTTCCGAAGTCCGGCGTGAGCATTTATAATCTGGGTACCGGAAAGGGAAGCAGCGTTATGGATGTTTTGCGTGCCTATGAGGGTGCCTGTGGTAAGGAAATCCCTTATAGGATAATGCCGCGCAGAGCGGGCGATATAGCCATTTATTACTGCGATGCATCGAAGGCTCTTCGTGAGCTTGGCTGGAAGGCCGAAAAGACTCTGGAAGATATGTGCGCAGATTCATGGAAGTGGCAGTCTATGAATCCTGATGGGTACGGGGATGTTTAAGCTCCGTATCCCAGAAGTACTGCCAGCATAAGGAATGCGATATTTACTGCCATCATCAGCATCTGGATGCCGATGGTGAATTTGAACCACTTAGGGTAGCTTACTACTGTAACACCCAGCGTTATCATCAGCAGTGGATTAGTAGGATAGAGCATGTTGGTGAAGCCGTCTCCGAAGCAGAATGCCTGTACAGCCATCTGTTCTGTGAGGCCTACGAGATCTGCCAGCGGTGCGATGATCGGAATCAGCAGGAACGCCTTAGCTGAACCTGATCCGATAAAGAAGTTGAGGATCAGTACCAGCAGGTAGATCATTATTATAGCTCCGTAAGGACCCATGTGAGTTACCTTATCGGATACGTAGTAAAGGATAGTGTCCATGATGCCGCCGTTGCTGATGATCAGCTTAACGGACATGGCCATCAAAATCGGCAGTGCACTAGGTGCGATGGCGCCAATACCGGCGAGGAAGTCCTTAGGGATGCTGCCGCCGTAATGTGATGCCTTAGCTGCGATGAGACCGCCTATCAGGAAGAATATCGCCATCATAGGAAGAGAGAATCCTGACAGTACAGGAACGAAGAAGCCTGCTACTACATAAAGAATAACCAGTACGAGAGCGCCTGCAAAGATTTTTACAGTAGTGCCCAGGTACTTCTCATTGGCGAGTGTAGGCAGGGCACTCATGTCTGAATACTTTTCTCTCATAGACGAATCTTCGGCATATATAGAAGACCTTGACGGGTCTTTTTCTATTTTTCTGGCATAGCGTGACAGGAATGCATAAAGAATAATGAAGCTGACGATGAACACTACGATTCTGAATGTAACTCCCGAGAATGCAGGAAGTCCTGCCAGTTCCTGTGCAACGCCCAGTGTGAACGGGTTAAGTGTTGCTGATGAGAAGCCGAAGCCTGCCGCCAGCGCACTCATTCCAAGTCCTGTCAGTGAGTCCCAGCCCATAGCGTGTGACAGAAGGATAACGATAGGAACCAGTGCCACCAGCTCTTCGAAAAGCCCGAACACGGAACCGAAAAGCATGAAGAACAGAATCAATACTGCCATCAGTATGTACTTAGTGTCCTTAAAGCGTTCCACCAGCGTAGTCATAATGAACTGAAGCATGCCGCTCTTATCAAGCACCGTGAAAACGCCGCCGATGATGAAGATGAACAGGATTATGGATATAACTGTTACTGCGTCGCTGCTCCAAAGAACTTCGATAGGGGCAGTGAACCATCTCCAGATCGGATATCCGGCTTCGCCTGTGAATTGGAAAGTTCCGGGCACGATGCTTTCTTTGCCGTCGATGATGGTATGTTCGAATGTACCTGCAGGGATGATGTGTGTCAGTACGCCTGCTGCCATCATCAGGCAGAAGAGGATTATTACAGATGTCACGAAGGCTTTCGTGCTTATCTGGATACCTGCATCAGGATTGCTGTTAGTTTTGTTTGACATTTTTCTTCTCCATTTATTACTTAAAATTTACTGCGTAGCCGTCTTTGATATATTCGCGGATGACTTCGGCACCGAATTTCAGTGCGCTTACAGGGACTCTTTCGTTGGCGTTGTGGGAAAGGTCTGTGAAGTCGTAGTCTTC
>JAUMXT010000133.1 GCA_030529015.1 Bacillota bacterium
TGGCACCCCTGTGTTCAACCTGACGGAGAAGACGCTGCAGCTGGCAGAAGTCACAGAAGTTTCGGGCATCCTCAACAGCACCACCAACTTCATCCTCGAAGAATTGGCAGCAGGTGCAGATTACGACGACATAATGGATCGCGGCCGCAAGATGGGATTCGTTGAGGCCGATCCTGCCATGGACATAGAAGGCTACGATGCGGCAGCCAAGATCACGGCGCTGCTGAACGTCCTTATGGACGCCGACATCACGCCGGACATGGTGGACAGAAAAGGCATCGAAGACATCACAGCCGAAGACATCAAGGCAGCAGCAGAACGTGGAAACGTCATAAAACTTTTATGCAAAGGCGCACGTTCTCCGGAAGGCAAGGTCATCGCCTCCGTCAAGCCGGAGGAGGTACCAAGAAACGATATGCTGGCCTCTATCGACAGTACTACATCTGTCGTTTCCATCACGACAGACCTTATGAACACAGTTTCTGTCGTAGAGCACAGACCGGAGATCGAACAGACCGCATACGGTGTGTTCGGCGATTTGCTCAGAGTTCTCAGTGAATAATCGGAGTTCTAATGGAGGATATTTAATGACACTACGAAAAATTAATGCGGTGATCGGACTGGTCACAGCACTTTTGCTTATTGACCACGCAGGTTTTTATACAGTATGGATGCTATCAAGAGGCAGCATCGCCAAGTCCGCAGACAATATGCCTATGATACTGGCATGTCTTGTGTTAGTGCATGCGCTTCTCAGCATAGCTATTTTAGTGAGGGACCGCAGGGGCGCTAAAATCCAAACCCTCGAAAGCCAAACACCTAAAACCCAAGCCCCTAAAACCTACCCGAAACAAAACATTCCGACATACATCCAGCGCATTTCGGGCGTTCTGATGCTCGTGCTGCTGGGATTTCATATTGCAGGCAAGGTCACATCTTTTCAGCCTGCGATTCTTCATGCCATCATCCAGCCGGTGTTTTTCGCGGCGGCCCTGGCCCATATTTCTGTTTCGGTCAGTAAGTCTATGATCACTTTAGGGATCGGCACAGCCAAAATCATCAAAATAATTGATATCGTAATGGCAGTTATTTGCGGGGTAATACTTGTCGCAGCGTTGATAGGGTTTCACCTTTGCTTTTTCAAGGGGGTGACAGCATGAAGCACGTTTTGATTATCGGCAGCGGACTTTCAGGTCTCAGCTGCGCCATTGAGCTTGCCGAAAACGGAGTGAAATCAACACTGGTTTCCCCTTATCCATCAGAAAGAGCCCAGTCTGTCATGGCGGCAGGCGGCATCAACGCGGCGCTTGGAGATGACGATTCTCCGCAGCAGCACGCAGCAGATACGTTAAAAAGCGGCGGCGATATAGCAGGTCCGAAAGCAGTAGCGGGACTTTGCGAGGAAGCGCCTCATATCGTGCGCAGACTCGAAGAGCTGGGCGTAGTGTTCAGCAGAGAAAAAAGCGGGCAGATAGCGCTCCGCGCCTTCGGAGGACAGAGCCGCAGCAGAACTGCATACGCAGGCGCATCAACAGGCAAGCAGATCATGACGGCCCTCATCAGAGAAGCGAGAAAACACGAGTGCGAAGGCCTAATCACAAGATGCTTGGGAAGACAATTCCACTCAGCCCTGATAAAAGACGGCAAGTGCTACGGAGCCATACTCTATAACGATAAAACGCGAAAGATGGAAACGATTTACGCCGATGCCGTAGTCATCGCAACAGGCGGTCAGAACGTCCTTTTCGGCAAGACTACAGGCTCCACTCAGTGTGACGGATATACTGCAGCGAAGCTTTATGAACAAGGTGCGCGCCTGAAGAATCTGGAGTTCATCCAGTACCATCCTACCACCGTCGAAACTCCTCAGAAGCGAATGCTCATAAGTGAAGCGGCCAGAGGAGACGGCGGCAAGCTCTACTATATGGACGGAGACCGCAAGGTGTACTTCATGGAAGATCTGTACGGAGAAAGAGGCAATCTCATGCCTCGTGACATAGTCGCCAGGTGCATCTACGATGCGCCGTCACAGGTTTACCTTGACATTTCGTTTTTAGGCAAGAAACAGATCAAAACCCGCCTTTTGGAAGTGGCAGAGGTTTGTCAAAAATACGCGGGGATAGACGTTTACAAGGAGAGCATCCCGGTGTATCCATCGGTGCATTTCTTCATGGGCGGCCTTGCAGTCGACCGCAATCACAAGACTTCAATAGACAACCTGTACGCGGCAGGAGAATGCGCTTCCATGTACCATGGTGCCAACCGCCTGGGTGGAAATTCCCTGCTTTCGGCTATATATAGTGCAAAGGTCACAGCCGCATCTATCTGCGGCTTGCCAAGGCAAGAAGAACGCCCTGATTTCAGCGAATATATTTCTGAGCAGGAAAAAATACTGGCAGAGCGACTCGCATCAAAGAGCAAATTCTCAGCCGTATATATCCGCCACGAAGTAGCCAAGCTGATGAACGACTGCCTCGGCATAACACGTACGGAAGAGAAGTTAACAGAAGGTATTCGCGGCATAGATTACTTTATATCCATCAGCGATAAACTGGTATACGACGCAGACGTATCTCCGTATATCGGATACAGCCTGAGACCTATGCTGATCCTTGCTCGTGCCATCCTCACAAGCGCCCTTGAGCGAAAGGAATCCAGAGGAGCACATATCAGAGAGGACTACCCTGAGAGACGCGATGAATACGCCACTTGCTCAGTCAGCGAATACAGAAACGGTGAGTACCATATTTCATATGTGAAGGAGGACGACCAATGATTGTAAGAATCAAGCGTCAGAGCGCACCCGGTGAAGAAGCATACTGGCAGAGCTTCACATACGACGGACCGCGACACGTCACTGTCTCGGCAGTACTTGACGCCATAAACTATACAGACGATTTATTTGATACAGACGGGAACGAAGCAACACGTATCCGCTGGGAATGCAGCTGCATGCAGTCGATGTGCGGCGGATGCGCGATGGTTATAAACGGAGTGCCTGCTCTCGCATGCGCGACCTTCGCAGATGAAGTGAAGGGCGAAGAGCTGGTGCTGGAACCTCTCAGCAAATTCCCGGTAGTCGCAGATCTCATTGTGGACCGCGACGTTATCTATGAGAATTTAAACAGCGCTAAAACATATCTTGACAGCCTCATAAAAAACCGCAAGCATCAGCACGAGCAGCAGTACTCAACTGCCAAGTGCCTCAAATGCGGACTTTGTCTTGAGGTATGTCCTAATTATCACCCCGGAGGTGACTTTTTCGGAGCGGTACTTGCCAATGAGAGTTATCTTATCGCAAGTCAGTCAGAAGATAAAAGGCACCGGATCATTAAAGAATATAAGGAGCATTTTAGTGCAGGCTGCTCTAAGGCACTGTCGTGCCGGAGCGTATGCCCTGCAGGGATCGAAACAATAACTTCAATTATCAGGATGAACAGAAAATAAGCAATAAACAGCACCTCCTGTAAGCAGCGGTGCATATACCTAATTTGTTAGGTATATGCGAAGGAAAGACTTGGAAATATAATTAAATGAGGAGGAGCACGGCTATGCAGAGAAAAGCTAAATTTTCATATGAGCCACTATGGGAAACGATGCGTAACCGTGGAGTATCAACTTATCAGCTGACGGTAAAGCGAGATTTTAACAGAGGCACATTGCACAACATAAAACATGGTGAAAATGTGACTTTAGAAACGCTTACCGAATTATGTGAAATCCTTGATTGCAGAATTGAAGACGTAGTAAGAATTGAATTTTATAACGTAGAAGAATAAGAAGCTTTCAGAAATGGAGGCTTTTTTCGTTTGCCGGGAATTCGTAAGGTAATATCATTGTAGAAGGGAGCGAGTGTTACAATGATGAATTATAATATAGTTACAGCGATTTTACTTTTGGCATTGATAACAATTATCATATTCAA
>JAUMXT010000001.1 GCA_030529015.1 Bacillota bacterium
AACTATAACCAGCAGCAGTATTATTGCTGCGATTACTCCCAGCAGGAATACGAAAACTCTGTCGTTAGGAATTCCTATATAGGATAATATGCCTCCTTTTTCGACGTCCTCCATAGCATAAAGAGGCTTTTGAGCCACTGCTATACTATTGTTATATGCGGTAATCGTCCCTACCTCTTGCCCCTTCTTTATCGGAGCCTGGATCTTCTTATCCTTCGCCACTATTTCAGTGGTAATATTCTTTCCTTTATCATCTTTGTTCAGTGTTATGTCAAAGTCATCGGCAACAGATACTGCCACCTTGCCCTTGGCCCCGTGTCTCACGCGAAACTCATCTATAACATCTGTAGCTGATGCAGCTGTATATGTATGATACTTTTCGAAACCATAGTCCCACAACTTGATAGTATCGGCAAATCTGGTTTCATGTGTACTGGAATTAAGCACTACCGACACGAACTCTGTACCATCTCTTTCGACCCAGCCGCAGAAACAGTCACCAGCCGTACTTGTATATCCTGTCTTGATGCCTAACGTTCCTTCATATTTGTAAAAGCCCTTTAATGCTATATCTTCATACTTATTTTCATCATATTCACCATCGGAAATACATCTGTTGATGTTGAACATTTCTCTGGCCTTGGACTTGTTTGTCTTCGGTATCTTATATTCTATCGTCGAGATTATTCTTCTGAAATCCTTGTTCTTCATTGCCTCCTGTGCTATGAGAGTCAAGTCGTATGCAGTAGTTCTGTGTTCAGGCTGCTCCGGCACGTTTAATCCGTGTGGATTAGTAAAATTAGTGTCCTTTGCACCGCACATAGCCGCTCTTTCATTCATCATGTCACAGAAATTTTCTATGGAACCGCCGGCGGAAATTGCCAACACCTCCGCTGCATCATTAGCAGAGAACAACATGAGCGCATGCAGAAGTTGTTCAACTGTAAAGACCTCGCCCTTTTTAATGTCGATACCCACGCTTCCGCCGGCATCGTTAAAATTGATCGTTGATGTTATCTTGTCATCAAGTTCCATTGTTTCGAGAACGACAAGGCATGTCATGATTTTAGTAACGCTTGCCGGATCTCGCTTTTCATATGCGTTCTTCTCATACAAAATCTGTCCGCTTCCCGCATCGACTAAAATCGCTGATGTTCCTTCTATGCCGGGAGCATCGTCCCAGCTGACATTTGCAGAAGGCTTCAGCTTGATATCCTCAGGATTCTCAGCAAAAGACGGCGTTACCCCTATAAGGAACAACGCCGCTGCTATGATTATTGATGTGAGTTTGATAATTTTCTTCTTATTTCGCGAAGAAATAGTCTGCCAATTGGAAACCACTATCGAAATACATTCCTTTCTCTCCTGCCTTTTCGCAGAAAGATTTAGCTTCATCATAAGGCTTTTCGTCAGTGCTGTCATATATCACAAACGGAACAGGTGTTGCCGAGTGTGTTCTGATAGCAAGAGGAGTTCTGTGATCCGGTACTACCAGGACCTTGTAGTCTTCTCCGTCTTCCTTAAGAGCATCGATTATAGGTTTTAACACCTTAAGGTCGATATCCTTCATGCACTGAATCTTACCGTCTCTGTCTCCCTGATGAGAACATTCATCAGGACCTTCAAGATGCATGTAAACAAAGTCCTTGCCGTCTCTGAATTCTTTAATGGCAGCCTGAGCTTTACCATCAAAATTAGTGTGAAGAGTACCTGTCGCACCTTCTACATCTACTGAATCAAGTCCTGCACAAATAGCGATACCCTTAATAAGGTCTACTGCAGAAATAGCAGTGCCTGTGATACCGTACTTATCATAAAACGATGAGAGGCTTGGTTTCTTGCCCTGGCCCCAGATCCAAATCGTATTGGCAGGGTTAAGGCCCTTCTCAATTCTAGCCTTGTTTACAGGGTGATCCTTAAGTATCTCATAGCTCTTTCTCATCATTTCGGTAATGAATTCTGAGCCTTCTCCCTTAGGAAGATAATCGCCGACTCTCTTCTCAAGAACGTCATGAGGCGGAGTCAGTTCATATTCTGTTGAACCGTTATGAACGATCATGCAATGTCTGTAGCTTACGCCTGTGTAGAACTTGATTTGTTCATTTCCCAGCGCTTCATCCACAGCCTTTATCAGCACATCTGCTTCTTCGGTCGTGATATCTCCGGAGCTGTGATCCTTAATGATAAGGTCATCATATTCTCCGTCGCCTTCCAGTGTGATTATATTTGTTCTGAATGCTACGTCAGTATCCGACATATCAATGCCTATGCTGGCAGCTTCCAACGGAGATCTGCCTGTAAGGTAAATTGCCGGATCGTATCCCATAACCGAAAGGTTAGCTGCATCACTTCCCGGCGCAACACCCTGCGGGATAGTCTTCACCATTCCTATTTCGCCTTTATGTGCCAGCTCATTTATTGTTTTTATGTCTGCTACTTCAAGCGGTGTCTTGTTTCCCAGCGCCTCGATAACTTCATCGCCTGCACCATCGGGAACTAAGATGAGGTACTTCATTATTTATTTTCCTCCTGGAATTTCTTCATGAATTCAATCAAAGCATCAACGCCTTCCATTGGCATAGCGTTGTATATGCTTGCTCTCATGCCGCCGATAGATCTGTGGCCGTTGAGGTTGTGCATATTGTTTGCTTTTGCTTCTGCTACAAATTTCTTGTCAAGATCTGCATCGCCTGTTACGAATACTACGTTCATCAGCGATCTGTCCTTTTCTCTTACAGGACACTTGTAAAGCTCACTGCTGTCGATGAAGTCATACAGCTTCTGTGCTTTCTTAACATTCAGCTCATACATTGCAGGTATGCCGCCGATGTTTTTAATGTGCTTGAATACTTCTCCTGCTATATATATTCCGAAGCAGTTAGGAGTATTATATGTTGATCCGTTATCTGCATGTACCTTGTAATCGAGATATGTAGGTACTGTTTCCTTAGCAAATCCGATGAGATCTTCTCTCATGATAGCGATCGCTACACCTGATGGTGCGATATTCTTCTGTACACCTGCATAGATAAGACCGAACTTGCTTACATCTACTTCTTCTGAAAGTATGCAGGATGACATGTCTGCTACGAGAGGAATGTCTCCTGTGTCAGGAATATACGGGAAGTGTGTTCCGTATATAGTGTTGTTGAATGTAATATGTACGTAGTCTGCATCAGCTCTGAAGTCTTCTTTCTTAACTTCAGGAATATATGAGAATGTATCCTCTTCTGATGAGGCTACGATTTTGATGTCACCGAATTTCTGTGCTTCCTTCGCAGCCTTCTTAGCCCAAGTGCCGGATACAATGTAATCAGCTTTGCCGGACTTTCTCAACAGGTTAAGCGGAACCATCGCGAACTGCAGTGTACCGCCACCCTGAATGAACATCACTTTATAGTTGTCAGGTATGTTCATGATGTCTCTGAGATTTTTCTCAGCGTCTTCTAAAATAGCCTTGAATTCAGCGGATCTGTGACTCATTTCCATTACTGATTCTCCACAGCCCTGATAATCTGCCAGATTAGCTGCAGCATCTTCAATAACGTTCAGTGGCAGCATAGATGGTCCTGCCGAAAAATTAAATGCTCTTCCGTTACTCAATTGTGTCACCTCCACTTAATTATAAAAATATGAGTATAATTGATTTCGGATATAACTCCCCCCGAATTTATCGTATCATTCATTATATCACTTTACCCAAATACCGTAAAGTGCTATAATGTTAGATAATTCAAAACATTTGAGAGGTGAGTATCAATGTATAAAATCGGAACATTAAACAAAATTTCACCGGTTGGTCTGGCACGTCTTACCGGTGAATATGCAGTCGTAGAAGACGTTCAGGAAGCTAATGGAATCATACTCAGAAGCTATGATATGCATGAAATGGAGCTTTCCGAAAACCTGCTGGCAGTAGGAAGAGCCGGTGCGGGAGTAAACAATATCCCTCTGGATAAATGTGCAGAAAACGGCATCGTTGTTTTCAACTCTCCGGGCGCCAACGCCAATGCTGTTAAGGAGCTTTGTCTGGCCGGAATGATCATGGCCGCAAGAAATATTCCTGCAGGACTCGCGTGGGCTAAAACTCTCGTGGGCAGCGAAGGTGTAGGTAAGCAGATAGAAAAAGGCAAAGGTCAGTTTGCCGGAACAGAAATCATGGGTAAGACACTGGGCGTTATCGGCCTGGGCGCTATAGGTCGTCTCGTTGCCAACGCATGCGTGGGTCTCGGAATGAATGTTATCGGCTATGATGCGTTTCTTACAGATGCAGCAAGAGCAGACCTGGATCCTTCCATTACAGTAGTTTCGGAACTGTCAGAGCTCTATCCTAAGAGTGACTACATATCGATCCATGTTCCTGCCAACGATGCAACTAAGGGTATGATGAACGCAGCAGCCTTCGCTCAGATGAAGGACGGCGTTAAGTTTATGAACTTCTCAAGAGATAAGCTGATGAATGACGATGATCTTCTGGCAGCTCTTGAAAGTGGCAAAGTAGGTACATACGTTACAGACTTCGCTGACGACGCTGTACTTAATGCAGACAAACCAAACATCATCGTACTTCCACATCTCGGCGCATCATCTGCAGAAGCAGAAGACAACTGTGCAGTAATGGCTGTGAACGAAGTTATGGATTATCTGGAAAACGGAAACATCGTAAATTCAGTAAACATGCCTGCTGTAAGCCTCGGTGCCAAAACAGCTCCTAGAATAAGCGTTATCGCTAAGGCTGATGCTGCAGCATCGGTACTGGCTAAGCTGGCTGAACTCGGTGCGTCAAACGTAGCTTCCGCAACTCGCGGTGACTACGCATATATCCTGGCAGAAGCAGATGCTGACGAAGCAGCAGTAGCTGTTGATGGCGTGATCAGAGTGAGAATTTTGAAATAAACAGTATGTAAAACAGCAATCGCGCGGTTTCCGCAGGCGCTGTTGCAAGCATAAGCGAAACGAAAGCAAAGAATAGCAAAACCCCGTGAACTGTCTGAATGTCGTAAGACATGAGTTTTCACGGGGTTCTATTCTTTTTGAGTAAGCTTATATGCTTGCCGGCAACGAGGACTTAGCAAGACTGCTGTTATACACTACGTTTAGAACAACAAATTCCCAATCAGCACAACCAACAGCGCTGCGATCCATGCGACTGCACATTGTCCTACGACTACGCCAATCGCCCATTTGCCGCCAAGCTCGCGCTTTACTGACGCAACCGCTGCAACACAAGGTGTATAAAGCAGGCAGAACACAAGCAGTGCCATGGCACTTACAGGAGTAAGTATTCCCAGCAGCGTATCTGTAGTTCCAAATAACACAGATAATGTTGACACTACACTTTCTTTTGCCATAAAGCCTGTAATCAGAGCCGTTGAAATTCTCCAGTCGCCAAAGCCAAGCGGCGCGAATATAGGAGCGATTACTCCTGCCACTGCAGCAAGCAGACTGTTCTGGGAATCTGCCACTACATTCATATGTATGTCGAAGGTCTGCAGGAACCAGATCACTATAGTAGCCAAGAAGATTACCGTAAATGCCCTTTGCATAAAATCCTTGGCCTTTTCCCACAGAAGCTGCCATACGTTTCGTGCTCCCGGCATTCTGTAATTAGGCAGTTCCATAACGAAAGGAACAGGTTCTCCCTTAAACATCGTTCCTCTCAGAAGCAGTGCCATAACAACGCCTGCTACCATTCCGAACACATAGAGGCCTATCATCACAAGTGCCCCATGCCCCGGGAAGAATACTGCTGTAAAGAATGCGTATATCGGCAGCTTTGCAGAACAGCTCATGAACGGCGTCAGAAGTATCGTCATCTTTCTGTCTCGTTCAGAAGGCAGCGTCCTGCTTGCCATAACTCCCGGCACCGTACATCCGAAGCCTATAAGCATCGGCACTATGCTTCGTCCCGAAAGCCCTATCTTTCTAAGCAGCTTGTCCATAACAAAGGCAACTCTCACCATATACCCGCTGTCTTCCAAAAGCGAAAGAAAGAAGAACAGCGTCACTATTATAGGCAGGAATCCCAAAACGCTTCCCACGCCGTTAAATATCCCGTCAATCACAAGGGAATGCAGCACCGGATTTACACCGCTTCCCGTAAGGATGTTATCGACAATATCTGTCACAAGACCTATGCCCGCCTCGAGCCATGAGGCCAAAAGCGCACCTATAACATTAAATGTAAGCCAGAAAACGATTCCCATAATACCGATAAATGCCGGTATTGCAGTGTATTTACCTGTAAGGATCTTATCTATTTTATGGCTTCTCTCGTGTTCTTTGCTGGTCTTCGGTTTCACCACGGTCTGCGAGCAGACTTTCTTAATAAATCCGAATCTCATATCGGCTATTGCCGCTGCACGATCCAGCCCTCTTTCATCTTCCATCTGGATAATGATGTGCTCAAGCATCTCTTTCTCATTCTTGCTTAAGTTGAGCTTTTCCAAGATGAGCTCATCGCCTTCTGCCAGCTTAGATGCCGCGAAACGTACAGGAAGTCCCGCATTGATCGCGTGATCTTCTATCAAGTGCATTATGCCGTGCAGACATCTGTGGACCGCACCGTCTTTCTCTTCGGCACTGCAAAAGTCCATTCTGCCCGGTCTTTCCTGAAACTTCGCTATATGAAGAGCGTGTCCAACGAGTTCCTGAATGCCTTCGTTTCTTACAGCCGAAATCGGCACTACCGGGATCCCCAGCATTTCTTCCATCTCATTTACATGGATGGAGCCTCCGTTTTCCTTCACCTCATCCATCATGTTGAGAGCCAAAACCATAGGTATATCCAGCTCCATCAGCTGCATGGTCAGATAAAGATTTCTTTCTATGTTAGTAGCATCAACGATATTGATGATGCCCTTTACTCCGCTTTCAAGAACGAACTGCCTTGTCACCAGCTCTTCACTGCTGTACGGCGACATCGAATATATCCCCGGCAAATCCGTAACCAAGGTTTCCGGATGGCCTTTTATGACACCGTCTTTTCTGTCTACAGTCACTCCCGGAAAATTTCCGACATGCTGATTGGATCCTGTCAGCTGATTGAACAATGTAGTCTTCCCGCAGTTCTGATTTCCTGCCAGCGCAAAGGTCAATGTTTCGCCTTCGGGCACGGGGTTTTCATCAGCCTTGGTGTGATACTTGCCGCCTTCTCCAAGTCCCGGATGTTCTATAGGCTTAGTTCCTTTAAATCGCGGTCCGTCTTCCGCACGGTCTCTTATATTATCTATTACTATTTTTTCAGCATCGGCAAGTCTCAATGTGAGCGCATATCCATGTATTCTCACTTCTACAGGATCGCCCATCGGTGCGTATTTAACCATTGTAACATCTGCTTCGGGAATAAGTCCCATGTCCAGAAAGTGCTGCCTTAAAGCGCCCTCTCCTCCGACAGATACTACTGTAGCCGTCTTGCCTATCTCAAGTTCTCTCAAAGTTGCAACGTTTGATGCCATTATATTTAAAAGCCTTTCTATATTACTTGTTTAGGTGGTTTTCTCTTACTGTATGATTCGCTGGTATCGTCCCACACCTTGTTTACCATTACTCCCAGGCATAACACCCATGCCAGGAAGAAGAACCAGAACATTATAGCCACTACTGATGACAGTGCTCCGTAAAGCACGTCGTAGTTGGCAAGCGATGTGGTGTATTTTGAATAGAATCCTGTAACAAGAAGCCCACCGAAGCGAAAACACTGCCCGGTATAACCTTCCTGTAGCTGACTTTTTCTGTTGGCAGGATATAGTAATTATAGCTGATCATCATGAAGTACAGTCCGAATCCGAGGATCCATCTTAACCACAGCCATGTGTTCTCTACGAGAAGCTCCGTATCAAGGCCAACTGAAGCAACTATCGCAGTAAGGATCAGCTTACCGTAAGCGAGGATCACAAGGGATAAAACTATAGTGATTATAGTTATTCCCATTGTCTTTATAGCTCTTATTCTTTCGGTTATAAAGCCCTTGCCTGTATGTTTACCATCCGTCAATGTGTAGTTTGTTATTCTCATTATGGAAAACGATGCTCTTGAGGCACCCCATAATGCAGTGAATACAAAGAAAATGTTTGCAACACCGACCGACGAGAACTCGAACAGACTTTTAAACATGCCCGACATTTCCTTGCCGGTATAATCTTCTATAAGTCCTATCGCAGTTTCAAGTGACACACCAAACAGACCGAGGATCTGTGTTATAAGAACTATGATAGGAACGATAGAAAGCATCAGATAAAACGCTATCTGTGCTGCAAATCCCTGATAGTACGGATCCTGAAATTGCTTAAATCCCAACGCGAGCATTCTCAATAATCTTGTTTTAATTTTCGACATCTGCAGACCTCCTTCGCTTCGCGGTCTTACCCCTCTCTTGCCATAAGCTTTTCTCTAAGCTTATTAAGTGCATTGGCCCTGTGACTTATCTTATTTTTGATATCGGGATCTATTTCCCCAAATGTAATATCGTAACCTACAGGAACGAAAAGCGGATCGTATCCGAATCCGTTAGGACCCTGTTCTTCTAATACCAGGTTGCCTTCCACTTCACCTCTTGCCACGATGGTTTCACCATCGGGGAACACCATCGTAATAACCGAAACGAAGCGGGCTGTGCGCTTTTCATAAGGAACGTCCTTGATAAGCTCTACCAGTTTCCTATTGTTCGCCTTATCGTCACCGTCTACTCCTGCGAATCTCGCCGAATAAACTCCCGGTGCTCCGTCGAGACAGTCTACGACAAGTCCCGAATCATCAGCGATAGTGATCTTATCGCAAAGCTTCATTATCTCATAAGCCTTCTTGTAGGAGTTTTCCTCGAAGGTTTCCCCATCTTCAACGATGTCGATTTTCGGGATGCCTGCTTCATCTCTGGCGATGATGGACATGCCGAATTCTCCGGTAATAGCTTCTATTTCTTTTATCTTATGTTTGTTCTGCGTAGCCGCAACTATTACTTTATTCATAGATTAATACCTCTATTTCTGATTTGCATACATAATGATTATATCACATGCATACTGGACTTTCCACGACTTATGGTGTAAAATGTTCGGCGGAGGTATTGATATGAATATCGTAATTTTTGATGGTTATACCATTAACCCGGGCGACCTTTCCTGGGATAAAATCGATGCACTTTGTGACAGACTTACAGTCTTCGATGCCACACCTATGGATAAGGCTCTTTCAAGACTCGGAGACAGCGAGATTTTATTTACCAGCAAATGCCCTATCACAAGAGATTTTATGGAAAAAGCTCCAAATTTAAAATACATCGGTTGTACTGCCACAGGCTATAACAATATCGATGTACGTGCCGCTGCAGATTTAGGCATAGCAGTAACGAATGTTCCTGCTTATTCAACAGACGCAGTAGCGCAGCACACCATCTCATTGATGCTGGAGCTGGCAAATAATGTAGGTCTTCACAACGAATCTGTCCAGCAAGGTCAGTGGTTCGAAAGCAAGTATTTCTGTTATTGGAAAAAGCCTATAACACTTCTTACAGGAAAATCTCTCGGTATCATAGGCTACGGAGCTATCGGCAAACGTGTTGCGGAGATAGCTAAAGCCCTAGGCATGACAGTAAACATTTACAGAGAAGATCCCGTTGGTACTATGAAATCCGATTTCGTATCTCTTCACTGCCCTCTCACATCAGAAAACGAGAAGATGGTGAACACACAGTTCCTGGTTAATATGAAGCCGGGATCATATCTTATCAATACGGCCAGAGGCCAGCTGGTGGACGAACGCGCCCTGGCAGATGCCCTCAAGGCAGGATTTATAAAAGGTGCAGCTTTGGATGTGCTGGCGCAAGAGCCGCCTTCAAGAGACTGTCCTCTCATCGGACTTGAAAACTGCATCATAACGCCTCATATGGCTTGGGCTCCGGTTGAAATGCGTCAGTCCGTAATAGACACGCTGGCAGATAATCTGAAGGCGTGGATGGACGGCCGTTGGGTCAATAGAGTAGATCTTTAATATATTTTAGGAGGAATCATAACAATGAAACACAGAATTCTGGCTCTGCTTCCGTTTTTTGTCTTCCTTGTATTCTTCGCAGGTGCCGGTATCATAAGCGGTGACTTCTATGCTATGCCAGCGTACGTAGCATTCATCATAGCACTGTTTATAGCTTTCCTGCAGAACCGCAAGGTTTCATTTGACGAGAAGCTTAAAATCGTTGCAAAAGGAACAGGAGATGTTAACATCATCACAATGGTGCTGATCTTCCTCGTTGCCGGAGCATTCTCAGGCGTTGTATCTGCCGCAGGCGGAGTAGAAAGTACTGTAAACATGGGGCTTTCCTTCCTGCCGCCTCATATGATGGTAGTTGGCCTGTTCGTGATCGGATGCTTCATTTCACTATCCATGGGTACATCAGTAGGTACAGTTACAGCTCTGGCTCCTATCGCTCTGGGTGTTGCTACTCAGACAGGAATCCCTGTAACACTTTGTGCAGGCGCTGTAGTATGCGGTGCTATGTTTGGTGATAACTTATCAATCATCTCAGATACTACTATCGCTGCCGTTAGAACACAGGGCTGTGAAATGAGAGATAAGTTCAAGCAGAACTTCTTCATCGTACTTCCGGCAGCTATCATCACTCTGCTGCTGTTCTTCTTCACAAGCAGAGGAATCGAAGCAACTGCAGAAGTAGGCGCATGGAACTTTATCGAAGTTGTTCCTTATCTCGTAGTTCTCATTGGAGCACTTGCAGGACTCAACGTATTCTTGGTTCTCTTTATCGGAATCATCCTTTCCATGATCGTCGGCATCACAGGCGGCGCATTCACATTCATGGAAAGCTTCGGAATCATCGGACAGGGAATGACAGGAATGTTCGAAATTTCCATCATCTCCATCATCGTGGCATGCATGATATCTCTGATTCGTGAAAACGGCGGTATCACCCTCATCATCGAAACTATCGAAAAGACAGTTAAGGGCAAGCGCGGAGCTGAACTCGGTATCGGTATCCTCGTACTGCTGGTAGACCTGTGCACTGCTAACAATACCGTAGCTATCGTTATGGCAGGTCCTGTAGCAAGAGATATCGCTGACAAATTCGGTGTAGACCGCAGAAGATCCGCTTCAATTCTGGACATCTTCGCATCAGTGGGACAGGGACTCATCCCTTACGGCGCTCAGCTGCTGACAGCTGCGGCACTGGTTGGTATTTCACCACTCGAGCTGATCCCTAACCTTTATTATCCGATACTGATGCTGGTATGCGTTCTGCTGTTCATATTCTTCAGACCGCAGAAAGATAACAAATAATTCACAAAAAAATAGAACCTCGGGAAAGCTCGCACCTTTAGTGCTCAAACAGTTCCCGAGGTTTTTTGTTTTCTTAAACGGCATTGAGGTTATAGAGCATCTGCCTCTTCTGCCGACAGTCTTTGCCAGTTTGCTGAGTTCTTTAAAATGACAACTATTACAAAATAATTCCCCTTATTTCCTCAAATACTGCAAAATATGACAATAAAAAAAAGAGCCCTATAGCTCGAGGCAAATTGCATCCTCTCGCAATGGCTCTTGTTCTGTCAGTAAATATACTCCCCAATATTTACCTATCGGATTTAATTTACAGTGGTGTAACGTTAATCGCTCTCAGCTTTTCGCTGTTTTTAGGATCCGGTTCTGTTTCGTAAGTAACTTTCTGGCCTTCAGCAAGAGTCTTAAACCCATCAATATTTATAGCCGAGAAGTGTACAAATACATCTTCACCCAGTTCGTCATCACAGATAAAACCAAAGCCTTTGTCAGGATTGAACCACTTTACAGTACCGTTCTTCATTCTCTACTACCTCCATACTACTAACTGTAAATCACTGTCGCTTCATACCATCCTAAAAAAAAATCACATGTTCCTGTATATCACCTGCTTTAAACGGGCTCAACAAAAACATGTGAAGTCTTTCTTATTTTAGATACAACGTAATTCTAGCATACATTATCATTAAAGTAAAGCTAATTGTTTCACTTTAGTGTAGTATCATTCTACCTTACTACATCATTCCCGGCATTCCGCCGCCCATGCCGCCCATAGGAGGCATCATAGGTTCATCAGATGGCGCATCTGTGATTCCTGCTTCTGTAGTCAGCAGCATTGCTGATGCTGATGAAGCATTCTGCAGAGCTGATCTTGTAACCTTAGCAGGGTCAACGATTCCTGCTTCGATCATGTCAACATATTCTTCAGTAGCTGCGTTGAAGCCTGTTCCTTCTGCGCTTGTTTTAACCTGAGCAACAACTACACTTCCTTCATAACCTGCGTTTTCAGCAATCTGTCTTACAGGCTCTTCCAGAGCTCTTACGATGATAGTTCCGCCTGTCTTAGCGTCGCCTTCAAGGCCTTCAACATATTCTGCTACTGCAGGGATAGCGTTCACGAGAGCAACTCCGCCGCCTGATACGATACCTTCCTGAACAGCTGCCTTAGTAGCGTTCAGAGCGTCTTCGATTCTCAGCTTTCTTTCCTTCAGTTCAGTTTCTGTGGCTGCGCCAACCTTGATAACAGCTACGCCGCCTGCCAGCTTAGCAAGTCTTTCCTGAGTCTTTTCCTTGTCGAATTCTGAAGTAGTGTTTTCCAGCTGTGTTCTGATCTGTGCGATTCTTGCTTCGATTTCTTCAGCAGCTCCGCCACCGTTAACGATAACTGTGTTTTCTCTGTCAACCTTGATAGTAGCTGCAGTACCCAGCATGTCAGCAGTAGCTTCTCTGAGTTCATATCCCAGCTCTTCTGAAATAACTGTACCGCCTGTGAGGATAGCGATATCTTCCAGCATAGCCTTTCTTCTGTCGCCAAATCCCGGAGCCTTAACTGCAACGCAGTCAAATGTACCCTTCAGCTTATTAACGATGATAGTAGCCAGTGCTTCGCCTTCCAGATCGTCACATACGATCAGCAGCTTTCTTCCTGCCTGAACAACCTGTTCGAGGATAGGAAGGATTTCCTGGATATTGTTGATTTTCTTATCAGTGATCAGAACAAATGGATTTTCTAAAACAGCTTCCATCTTTTCTGTGTCATTTACCATGTACGGTGAGAAGTATCCTCTGTCGAACTGCATACCTTCAACTACATCAAGAGTAGTTCCCATAGTCTTTGATTCTTCTACAGTGATAACGCCGTCTTTTCCTACCTTTTCCATAGCTTCTGCGATCAGCTGACCGATGTTTTCATCAGCAGCGGAAACTGCAGCAACCTGAGCGATAGCTTCCTTGCTGTCTACTTCCTTTGAAAGTCTCTTGATTTCTTCTACAGCTACATCAACTGCGCCCTGGATTCCTCTCTTGAGAACCATAGGGTTAGCACCTGCTGCTACGTTTTTGAAACCTTCCTTGATGATGATCTGTGCAAGCAGTGTAGCAGTAGTAGTACCGTCCCCTGCAACGTCGTTAGTCTTGGAAGCAACTTCCTTAACTACCTGAGCACCCATATTTTCAACTGAGTCTTCAAGTTCGATTTCTCTTGCGATAGTAACACCGTCGTTAGTGATGAGCGGTGAACCGAACTTCTTGTCGATCAGCACGTTTCTTCCCTTAGGTCCCAGTGTGATTTTTACTGTATCCGCCAGCTTATCAACGCCTGCCTGAAGTTTTCTTCTGGCATCTTCGCCGTAATGTAATTCTTTAGCCATTTTCTTAAAAATCCTCCCTTTTATTATTCAACTACTGCCAGGATATCTCTCTGGCTCATGATAGTATATTCAACTCCACTGTACTTAACATCAGTTCCTGCATACTGTGAAAAGATTACTCTATCTCCAACATTCAGTTCCATCTTCTCATCTTCAGTTCCCGGTCCTACTGCTACAACCTCAGCTACCTGTGGTTTTTCCTTAGCAGTTCCTGCCAGAAGAATTCCGCTTGCAGTTTTTTCTTCTGCTTCAACTCTCTTGATAACAACTCTTGCGCCCAGAGGCTTGATTCCAATACTCATTCTGTCATCTCCTTTTACTATTTACATTTTAAAGGGTTTGCTTCGGCGACCTGTTACAGCCCCGTCTCTGCCCTTCGTTTCCTCTTTGTTAGCACTCGACATTTATGAGTGCTAAATATAATTTACAGCCATTATGACTGTTTGTCAACCGCTTTTTCACTTTTTCTCGTGTGTTATATAATAGAACAGATATTGCTGTGCTATGCCACCCAGTTCGCCAAAATTTTCTGCCGCAAAATCCGCCATTTTCTTCATATCGTTCTCATCGATACCATACATCGTATTCATCACTTTCCTTACCCATACGTCGATCGGAAAGCAATTAAACTTTCTCATAGCGAAAAGCGCAATGCAGTTTGCCACCTTAGGTCCGACACCGCTGTAAGTTTTAAGAGCTTCACACGTTTCCTCCGCGGAAAGTTCACAGCCGCTGAGCTTTTCGAGGCTTTCTATGCCTTCGGCGCATACTTTGCCGGCAGTATCTATCAAGTATTTGGCCCTATATCCCAATCTGCACGGAGCCAAATCTTCTACGGTGGCTTTGGCAAGCACCTCAGCTGTCGGCAAGCTGTACCAGCTTCTGCCTTCAAAATCCCCTACATATTCTCCCAGGGTTTCCGCCAAAGAGTTTATGCACTTCTTGATCCTGGGGATGTTATTGTTCTGTGAAATGATAAAAGAAATGAGAGTTTCCCATTTCTCCTGATTCAGTATTCTGATCCCCTGCCCGAAGTTTATGGCTTCTTTTATGACGGGATCCCTAGCAGCTAACGTTTCCTTTATTTCAGAGTAATCTCTGTTAAGGTCCAGGTAGTCTCTCCATATTTCCTCAAAATCCTTCTCTGTAGACCCGTGTATCATAAGAAGAGATTCTTCCTTATCATAAGCTACTCTGGCTATCTTGCCAAACGCTATGCCTGTATAGCTGCCGTCATCATTTCTTTCCCACCTGAAGCATTGTCCGCAGTCAAATATATGGTCTGTGTCAAAATCTTTAACGCCTTTTATATAAACCGTACCGTTACTGCTGCTTACTACCATATTATGTCCTTCACCTCCAGGTCCAGTCTGTTGATGTTGAACGCAGTCATTTCTTCAATTTTGCTCACCACATTTTTCTGAAACTCCTTGGCTGTATCTGACAGAGGTGCCCCGAATTTAAAATTGACTGTAAGGAAAATATCCATACCCTCCTGTACAGGATGTATCGCTACCTTTGTCACTTCATAAACGCCTGCAGATTCAGTCTTGACACATTCCACTATGTCTCCCATTACCTTTTCTGAGATTTTATATTCACCCAGGTAACTATATGTAGGTCTTACAACAGATTTTTCGGACATATCCTTCCACGAAGAGCCCAGTTCCCTAATAAGAATTCTCATAGGGAGCATGAAGTATCCCGAAAACTGTCTTTTGAGCTGGAATGTCGGTGCAGGGATTACATGCTGACCCATTTCTTCACGATGCTTTTTCGCCAGATTTCTGTCTTCCTCCGTAGTTATATCTTCAATATATATACGCTTATTGATCTTCGGAAGTTCAAGCCTCTTTACTATTCTGTCCACCATACCGTCAGAAGTACCTATTATCAGAATAGAAGATGGCTTTATCTTCTTTATCTTGTCTCGCACCTCCACCATATGAGACTCATCATTAAACAAAGCTGTTTTTACCGCCCCGACCTTAGTCGGCTGTCTTTTGGCAGAAACCCCCGCCATGACCTTGTTGCGGCATATAAAGAGCCCGTCATCGATTATACTTTCTATATTAAGTTCTTTACATAGGTTTACTGCTTGGAAGCTTTTTCCCGTTCCGCTTTTACCTATCAACCCATAAACTTTCATCTTGAATTCCCTCTAAAGGTTTGCTATAATCAATTTGTCGTTTAATAAAAATCTTAAAGGAGGTACTGTAATGGCTTATAAAATCACTGATGCTTGCATTTCATGTGGAGCTTGCGCTGGCGAATGCCCTGTAGGTGCTATCGCTGAAGGCGATGGTCAGTATGTAATCGATGCTAACTCATGCATCGACTGTGGCGCTTGCACTGGAGCTTGCCCAACAGATGCTATCATCGAAGGCTAATTACAAGCATATATCAAAAGATAATTAATAACCGTTTCATTATGAAACGGTTATTTAATTTTTATTTAGTTTTGCTTGTCAATTTCCTCACTGGCGATTTTATTCATATGATATGCCAGAGAATGCAGGCTGTCACTAATATGCATGTTTTCAATCGCTATATGGTTAGGTGTTTCGATATCTACCGGAGCGAAGTTCCATAAACCTCTCACACCTGCAAAACACAGCTTATCAGCTACTTCCTGCGCAGCATCCTTAGTAGTGCATATTATTCCTATATCGATATTATTTTCTTCAACGTACTCAACTATCTTCTCATAATCCATAACTTCGATGTCATTTATCTTAACACCGATGAGATTAGGATCGATTTCGAAAATACCGCTTACTATGAATCCCGCCTTATAGTAGTAAGTATGTTTAGCTATTGCCTGTCCCAGATTGCCTGCTCCTACTATAACCATCTTATACTGTTTATCCAGTCCCAGAATCGCACTGATTTCATTATAAAGCCCACAGACACTGTAGCCGTATCCCTGCTGACCGAATCCTCCGAAGTTGTTCAGATCCTGTCTTATCTGAGATGCTGTATAGCCTATGAGCCTGCTGAATTCATTTGAAGATATTTTGTCGACTCCCTTTTTTCGTAATTCCTTGAGATATCTGCGATAACGCGGAAGTCTCCTGATCACGGCATTGGATATCTTGGCCTGCTTAGTCATCGTTCTTCCTTCTTATTTATGCCTTAGCTTCTACGTAGCTTACGATGTCACTTACAGTCTGGAACTTTTCAGCATCTTCATCAGGAACTTCGATATCGAATTCATCTTCGATAGCCATGATGATTTCTACTGCGTCCAGTGAATCAGCTTCCAGATCCTTCATCAGATGAGTGTCCATCTTGATAGCATCTTCTTCTACTCCCAGCTGTTCAGCGATGATTCCTTTGATTTTGTCAAATGTCATGATATATACCTCCATAAAAAATATCATTTTCATAATCTATGATTGGCAAAGCTTAGCAACTTTGACAATTCTTAATTATTATAGAGCAGACATATATTTATTGCAATACCCAAAAAAATTTATTTTGATAGTCAAAGTGTTTTTTATTCCTGCAGTTCCAGCCAAGCCTCATACTTGTCTTCAAGCTGCAGCTTTTTTTCGTTTAATTCAGTGCCCAATGCTGCCAATTTAACGTGATCGGTAGCATTCTCCACCTTGCAAAGCTCGCTCTCTATCTCTGCAATTTCCTCTTCCAGCTGCGCTATTTCTTTTTCCAAAGTTTCCTTTTGTCTCTTGGTACGTCTTTCTTCTGCTTCTTTTTCCTTTTGGAGTCTTCTTTTCTCTGCCGAAGAAAGTTCCCCAAAGGCATCAGCTTCCCTAAGGCTTGCCCCTGCATCACCTGATGCAGTGCCCTTTGCAGAAAGCTCATTAAGGTATTTCTTACCGGACTCTATCTGCTGCTTTTTCTCTACATAATAGTCATATGCGCCCAGATAGTTTTCCATGCCTTCCGAGGTCAGCTCCATGATCCTCGTAGGAATCTTGTTGAGGAAATATCTGTCGTGGGATACGATTATGCATGTTCCCGGGAAGTCCAGGAGGGCTTCTTCGAAGACTTCTTTTGATTCGATGTCCAGATGGTTTGTCGGTTCGTCAAGGATCAGCACGTTGGACCCCGACATCATAAGTTTCAGAAGCGACAGTCGTGCCTTTTCACCTCCGGAAAGTGCACCAACCTGCAGAAATACCGATTCACCCCTGAAAAGGAATCTTCCGAGTATATTTCTAAGTTCTCCCTCCGTATACAGTCTGTATGCGTCGTGAAGTTCTTCTATAACGGTATTAGCGTTGTTAAGCAGCAGCTGTCCCTGATCGTAGTATCCGATCTGCACATTGTGACCGATTTTTATTCGTCCGGTGTTAGATACCGAATCTCCCATAAGAAGCTTCAGCAGCGTCGTTTTACCGATGCCGTTGGCACCCACGATACAAACTCTTTCGCCTCGCTTTATGTCGATATCCACGCCCGAGAAAAGATCTTTTCGTCTTGAGCCATAGCCGAAGCTCTTGCTCAGGTCCTCTGCCATGATTACATCCTTGCCGCTTTGGAAGTTCTCCTTAAAGCTAAGCTTCATCTTGCCGTGAGTTGCGCCCGGCTTATCGGAAAGTTCCATTGCCGACAGCCTTTTTTCTCTTGATGCCGCTCTCTTGGCAAGCTTTTCGGTACCGTGCTGCTTAAATCTTCGAATCATTTCTTCCTGACGGTCTATTTCTTTCTTCTGTTTTTCATATTTCCTCAGTTCAGCTTCTCTGCGGTTCTTTCTCTCCACAGCATAAAAGCTGTAGCTGCCTTCATATATAGTCAGTTTATGATTATCGATCTCAAATATCCTATTGACCGTTTCGTCCAGAAAATATCTGTCGTGGGAAACTACCACTATAGTTCCCTTGTAGTTTTTCAAATACTGCTCGAGCCACTTGAGTGTACCTATATCCAGATGGTTGGTAGGTTCGTCCAGGAAGAGTATGTCGGGTTTTTTGAGGAGCAGGCACGCCAGTGCCAATCTGGTCTTTTCCCCGCCTGAAAGCGTCGATATTCGCTTATTATAGCTATCTTCTCTAAAGGCCATGCTTGTAAGGACGCCCGTGATCTCGCTTTTGTATGTATACCCGCCTTCAGCCTTGTACTGCTCCTGCAGAGCATCGTATCTTTCTAAAAGCTTATGGTCTTCAACGTTTTCCTGTATTTGACTTAGCAGGTTTTCCATTTCTCGTTCCATCTTAGGGAATTTGCTGAAAATCGCTTCAACTTCTTCGATAACTGTTTTGTCCGAGTCGAATCCGCTGTCCTGCTTAAGGTAGCCTATCTGAGTATCCGCTGCAATAAAAAACTCCCCGGATTCACAGCTCATTTCCCCCGCAAGCATCTTAAGAAGAGTAGTCTTGCCGGCACCGTTTATACCGATTATCCCTACTCTGTCTCCACCGTTGATATGAAACGAAACCTTGTCTAAAATCACATCAGTGCCATATGCTTTTGTCAGTTCTTTCGCTGATACTACTATCATTTATTCCTCTGGATATGTATTTTATAGTTTAAGATTAGGAATGGCATCAAGTGTAAGGTCGTCTCTTTCACCTGCCACGTATCTGTAATATGCGGCACATCCTATCATAGCCGCATTGTCTGTGCAAAGCACAGGTGATGGGTAATAAAGCTTTATTCCCTTCTTCTCGCACTCTTTCTTGAGCATTTCTCTCAGCATGCTGTTGGATGCAACTCCCCCCGCCAACACGATTTTATCCTTGCCCATATCGACTGCCGCACCTACTGTCTTGGCAACAATCACATCGAGCACTGCAGCCTGAAAGCTTGCTGCTACATCCGCAACATTGATCTCTCTTCCTGCCTGTTTTTCCGAATTTATGTAGTTGAGCACGCCGGTCTTTATGCCACTGAAGCTAAAGTCGAGACTGCCCTTTTCGAGAAATACTCTCTTAAATTCAACCGCCTCAGGATTACCTTCACGTGCTATCTTGTCTATGAGCGGGCCTCCCGGATATCCAAGCCCGAGAACTCTTGCCACCTTATCGTAGGCTTCTCCCGCCGCATCATCCCTCGTTCCGCCGAGCACTCTGCACGTATTATAATCTTCGACCTCTACGATATTGGTATGGCCTCCCGATATTACCAACGCCATGAACGGAGGTTCAAGCTCCTTATGTTCTATGTAATTGGCGCATATATGTCCGTGGATATGATGAACACCTATAAGAGGCTTGTCTGCAGCCAGGGCATACGCCTTCGCTGTAGCAAGTCCGATCAGAAGAGCGCCCACAAGCCCCGGACCGTATGTCACACCTATAAGATCGATTTCGTCGAGGCTTACTCCCGCTTCCTCGATAGCCTGATCCACCACCGTATTCACGTTGTTAAGGTGATGACGCGAAGCGATTTCGGGAACTACTCCGCCGTACTGCTTATGTATATCTATCTGTGATGAGATGATATTGCTGAGAACATCTCTTCCTTCTGATATCACTGCCGCCGCAGTCTCATCACAGCTTGATTCTATTGCTAATGTTAAAATCTTTCCGTCTTTCATAAATCGTATCGTCCCTCTTCCAGCTTCTTCTCACACTGGTTTTCTCCATTGAGATGCCTGCAGTTTTCACATGATGTATAGTCACTCATGCTAAAAATATCGAAGTCATGCCTTCTGGCAAACTTCCTGCATCTCGAATACGTTACATTCATATTTTCACTTGCTCTGTCATCAAATGTGTTTCTCATGTGCGCCTCCAACGACTAAACAGTTTTACTGCTATTATCATCAAAAGGTCACTGTATTATTCCTCACATTTGTTCCTTATTCTTCATGTCTCCACATGATCAGAGCGTCTTCTTTATTGTTGGCATAATATTCTTTGCGAACGCCTTCTACTTCAAACCCAAACTTAGAGTAGAGGTTTATCGCAGCCTCGTTTGATTTCCTCACTTCCAGGGTGTGATGCAGTATCCCCTGCTCGATAGTAAAATCCAACATCACCTGAATAATGCCGTTGCCTATATGCCTGTTACGGTATCCCGGCTTTACTGCCACATTTGTTATGTGGCCTTCATCGCCGATCCACCATAAGCCTGCATATCCGACCACCTTGCCGTCAAGCTCTGCAGCTATATAAAAGGCTCTGGGATTTTCGCTAAGCTCATATACCATTGAGTCCCTGCTCCATGGGTCCGGGAAGCAAAGCCTCTCTATCTCATATATGTCATCTACATCCCTGACCTCTGCCTGTCTTATGATAACATCTGCCATTATCTCAGCCTCTCTGTTGTTTTTCACGCAGCTTACGTTCCGCCTCTGCTATACGCATATATTCAGGCTCCACCTCATTATATGAAAGGCCGCCCTTTTCACCGAAGATTTTTATTCCGAGAATAGCCACAGTTACTGCGTCCTGATATCTTATGTCCAAAGAGCATGTCTCTGTTCCATTAGGTCTGATGGTTCGGATCTTCTCACCGTAAGTATCTACAGCGTCTCCCATCAGAAATACCTTTTCATATTCTGATGCAGCTTCCAGAAACTCATCCAGCATATACGGACCTGCCTTTATCGCTTCCTTTAGAGAGCCGCTTTCTAAAACATATCCGCCTGCATATACCTGGCTTCTTCTGGCATCCAGCATTGGACAGATCAACACGCCCTGCGCCTTTGCATCTTTCTCAGCTCGAAGAGCGAGAGCCTCAAGGCTTGATACTGCAACGCATGGAATGCCCAGCACCTGTGACAGTGCTCTTGCAGAAGATACGCCTATTCTGATTCCTGTGAATGATCCCGGGCCGTTTGATACTGCTATCAGCTCGATATCGCCTAATGACAATCCGTTTCCTTTTACTACAGTCTCCACCTGCGGCATTAGATTCTGAAGGTGTGAGAATCTATCGTTTCCGCTGACGTGCCCTATTAATTTGTCGTCTTTCATCAGGGCTACAGATGCATATGCGCCCGTAGTCTCTATAGCTAAAACATACATTTATATATTCTTTCTCCTTCTTTTTCTCCGTACTCTATTTGGATCCAAAGGGTATCCTCAGGCATAATATCCTCGATAAGATCTGCCCACTCTACAACGCATACGCCTTCGCCGTAAAAATACTCTTCATATCCAAGCTCATACATTTCATCTATGTCGCCTATTCGATAAACATCGAAATGATAAAGCGGAAGTCTGCCTTGTTCGTACTCTTTGACTATAGTAAATGTAGGGCTTGTGATCACGTCTTCGATCTCCAGGCCTTTGGCTATAGATTTAGTAAGAGTCGTTTTCCCCGCACCAAGATCGCCGGTGAGTGCGATTACTGTTCCCGGTTTAGCTTTCTCGGCCAATTCTATTCCGAAGCTTATTGTGTCAGCTTCATTTTTCATGTAAATAATTTTTTCTTCCATAACCTATTTAGTATACCTCACAACTAACAAAAAAACAACACTCCGACCCTGCTGGAGGTCGGAGCGTTTGTCGTTTAGGAGCTTTTATATGTTCTTTTCATTATTATCTGATTGTGATGTAAGCCTTCTCTATCTGTGAAGGAAGCCTGAGATTCTCTTGTAAAGCAGGAATGTGATGATAGCGTTTACGCCCGCCTTGATTCCGTTGAATGCTGCGATGAACGGCATCAGATCCCATACTACTGCTCTTGGAACGCCCATGAACAGTGGAGTGATAACAAGGTTGGCACCTATCATAACGATAACCCATGCGATAACGCCGCATACGAGACCGATAACTGCGCCTTTTCTTGTTTTATTGCTGCGATATATTAAGCCTGCTACCAGTACCATTGTACTTGTTGCGATGATGTGCATCAGGATGCCGTATACACCGCTGGCAGCACTTACAGTAACGCCCTGGATAACTGATGTAACGATTGTAAGCAGTAAACCTGCAACAGGTCCGAATGCAAATGTTCCGATAAGGATAGGAATATCTGCAGGGTCATATTCCAGGAATGCAACTGCCGGGAAGATTGGGAAGTGTATGAAATACACCAGTACGATGGATACCGCTACCAGCATTCCCATCTTTGCCAGTTTCACAGTGCTGTTTTGCTTCTTTTCTACGTTGATGTTGTTGTTTTCGGTCATTTCTTTTTCCTCCTCTGAATGATCCATTATTTTTTTAGAATCTGTCAGGAGCTTCAAGCCATACAAGAATGTCGGTTCGCAAGTAATAAAAAAGCCCGGACACAATGGTTCCGGGCTAATAAAATACTCACACAAAAAATTCAATTGAATTTACTTGAAGTACTCTCGTTTCTTTCATCCGGACTATAACCGTCGGTACAGGATTCACACCTGTTCAACCATCAGCTTACGCATCAGGCTCGCGGACTTACACAAATATTAGCTTCTTGTGATTACCGCCGGTGAGGACTTTCACCTCGCCCTGAAACAGATTTTCAATTATGGTTCTATTATAGGTTGTTGAATATGTTATGTCAAGAATAAACTTGGTCGTTTCGGTGGTCGTTTCCCACGGTTGCCTGTTTTCGAGCTGCTTTTAGGGAGTTTTTTACTATTTTCTCCCCAAAACATAGTTTTCCTTTTAGCCATTCTCGCTTGCTATTAATGTATTTTTTTATACGGGAGTTTCTATCGATATCATCCCATAAAACGCACTTTACAATCCCAATCCAGAAAGTCCTACTAAAAATTCCCCTTTAACCCGAAAAAGTCCTGCCAAAAAAATACCCGAAGCGACTTCCGCCGCTTCGGGATCTTATATAGGTGTTTTCTGTCGCCTATACTTATTACAATTTAGTCGCCATACGGATCAGACTTTCCGGTCGTCCGGTAATTCAGGTTATTCCTGCATTGCCTTCAGGTCAGGGCTTACGATCAGTTCGCAGCCTGTAGCTTCCTTGATTTCATCCAGTGTGAAGTCAGGATGCAGTTCTGTCAGAACGATACCTTCTTCTCTAACTTCCATAACACCCATTTCTGTGATGATCATGTCAACACAGTTGATAGCAGTGTATGGCAGCTTGCATTCATCAAGGATCTTATGCTTACCCTTCTGAGTATGCAGCATAGCTACGATTACTTTCTTAGCTCCTACTACAAGGTCCATAGCTCCGCCCATGCCCGGAACCATCTTTCCCGGGATGATCCAGTTGGACAGGTTGCCGTGCTTATCTACTTCGAGAGCTCCCAGAATAGTAGCATCTACGTGTCCGCCTCTGATGATACCGAATGAAGTAGCACTGTCAAAGAACATGCCGCCTTCATTGATAGTAACATACTGTGCGCCTGCATTTACTACGTCAACGTCAGGAGTTTCAGGTGATGGTCCCATGCCCATAATGCCGTTTTCTGACTGGAGGATGATATTTACTCCTTCAGGAAGGTTGTCTGCAACCATAGTCGGCAGGCCGATACCTAAATTTACTACGTCGCCATCATGTAATTCCATAGCGACTCTCTTTGCAATTCTTGTCTTTAAATCTGCCATGGTTTTTCTCCTTCCACGATTCTGTCTACGAAGATTCCGGATGTTCTAACGTTGTTAGGATCGATTTCTCCGATTTCAACAACTTCGCATGCACCAACGATAACTGTTTCTGCCGCAGTTGCCATCATAGGATTGAATGTCTGAGTAGTTCCGTTGTACATAGTATTACCGAACTTATCAGTTACAGATCCTCTGATCAGTGCGAAATCAGCATTCAGAGGTTCTTCCAGCAGATAATCTCTGCCGCCTACATTGATAACCTGCTTACCTTCAGCAACGATAGTACCTACACCTGTTGGTGTGAGGAAGCCGCCGAGGCCTGCTCCGCCTGCTCTGATTCTTTCAGCCAGTGTTCCCTGAGGAATCAGGATGCATTCCAGCTTATCTTCTTCAACATCTGTATTCATTCTCGCAGCAACTTCAGGATTAAGTCCTACGTGTGATGCGATAAGAGTTTTGATCTGTCCGTTTGTCAGCAGCTTGCCTACGCCTCTTCCCGGAACACCTGCGTCGTTACAGATGATAGTAAGATCTTTAACGTTCTTTTCTACCAGTGCATCGATGAGAATTTCCGGAGTACCACAAGCCATGAAGCCGCCTACCATTATAACGGCACCGTCTTTGATATCCGCGATCGCTTCCTGAGCGGTCATCATTTTATCAGCCATTTGTTTCTCCTCCTTATACTGTTTAAATCATTTTTCTGTTAACGATTTCAGTTAACACAAATGATGCAACATGTTCTGCATAAGTATGTGATCCGAAACCTGCATCATATCCCAGTTCCTGAGCCAGTTCGTGAGAAATTCTAGGTCCGCCGCATACCAGGATGACTTTATCTCTCAGACCTTCTGCTTCCAGAAGTTCAACCATGTTAGTCAGGTTAGCGATATGTACATCCTTCTGAGTAACTGTCTGTGATACCAGAATAGCGTCAGCATTTACTTCCTTAGCCTTCTGGATCAGTACTTCGTTAGGAACCTGGCTTCCCATATTGATAGCATTGATTCCTTCATATCTTTCAAGACCGAAATGTCCGTGGAAGCCCTTCATGTTCATGATAGCGTCGATACCTACTGTATGAGCATCTGTACCTGTTGAAGCACCTACGATAACAACTTCTCTCTTGATGTTGTCCTTGATATACTGAGCACATTCAAGTCTGTCCATAATATCCACTTCTACCTTAGTTACCTTGATAGTAGTGTAATCTACAGTGTGCTGACACTTACCGTATACTACGAAGAAAGTGTAGCCGTCTGTCATGTTCTTTGAGTAAACAACGTTTGGTTCGTCAAGGCCCATTTTCTTAGCCAGGATCTTAGCTGCTTCGCTTCCTTCTTCACCGTAAGGCACAGGAAGTGTGAATGCCAGTTCAACCATACCGTCATTGAGTGTATCGCCATAAGGCTTTACCTTTGTCAGATCTACCTGAGCGATAGCTGTATTGCATGCAGTCATTATTTTGCACCTCCCAACATAAGCGGAATAAACGGATTGAAGTATTCGTCATCCTTAACACATACGCCTTCAAGGCCCTTTCCACCATCTCTAGGTCTCTTAACTCCACCGAACTTACCCTGTTCGATTGTTGAGAAGAGTCCTTCTTCTTCGATTACGTGGAGCAGCTTATCAGCTTCGGACAGAACGAACTGTGCTCTTTCCTGGATGATGCCGCCTTCCTTGAATTCTACTTCTGAACCGATGTCTCTCGCGTTGTTGAAGATGTACTGAGCATTTTCGATGGAGAGATATCTGTCATGCATGTGTGGTGTATGGATAGCTTCTGTCAGCATTCCGAGAAGCTGCAGTGACTGTCCTGACCATACCGCGATCAGATTGAATAATGCATCCTGAATCTGTCCCTTGAAGATATTACCTGTCATGAACTTTGTAGGAGGCATGTATTTCAGATTAGCGTTAGGGAAAATTTCCTTAGCCATGATAGCCTGTGACAGTTCATAAAGGAATCCGTTTTCGATATCAGGATCCATTTCGAATGCGTGTCCGAGACCCATCTGTTCTTCCTTAACGTTTGCCAGAACTGCGAACTGTTCGTTAATGAACTGTGAAGCCAGTACTGTATGTGCAGCTTCATAAGCATCGTCTGTAGTCAGGTAGTTGTCTTCACCTGAGTTGAAGATGATGTCGCAGTATCCGATGATAACTCTTGAGAAGTACTGGTCTACCAGTGTTCTCTGCATGTTGATATCTCTGAACAGGATACCGTAAAGAGCGTCGTTAAGCATAACGTCCAGTCTTTCGAGTGCTCCCATTGCCGCGATTTCAGGCATGCACATTCCTGATGAGTAGTTACACAGTCTGATGTATCTGCCAACTTCTTCACCAACTTCGTCCAGAGCCTTTCTCATTATTCTAAAGTTTTCCTGAGTAGCATATGTTCCGCCGAAACCTTCAGTTGTTGGTCCGTAAGGAACGTAGTCCAGCAGTGACTGAGCAGTAGTTCTGATAACCGCGATGATATCAGCACCCTGTCTTGCTGCAGCCTGCGCCTGTACAACGTCTTCGTAGATGTTACCTGTTGCTACGATTACGTACAGATAAGGCTTTCTGCCTTCGCCGATAGTCTCAAGATACTGGTTTCTCTTTTCTGTCTGCTGTCTGATTTTCTTCAGTGATTCTAATACTGTAGGCATGATCTTTTCTTCAGCTTCCTTGGCAGATGCCAGTGGCAGCTTAGTGATTTCCAGATTGCCTGCAGCCATTTCTTCAGCGATCTCCTGAGGTGATTTACCTGTCTGGATCATTGCATTACCCATCCAGTATGCTACGCCTCTAGGAAGTCCGCCTGCATCCTTTATCTGGTCTACGACAACGTTTGGCAGTGGTGTTTCAACTTCGTCGATACCATCAACGCCAAGAAGTCTTAAGATCGTTCTTTCTGTACTGACAGTTGTGTGCCTGTCGATGAACTCCTGCATGCTTTCAGCTATTCTTCCTGCGCAGGAGCGGGCACTGTCAATTACTTTCGGATCTAAGTTCAGTTTGCTTTTCATCCTGTTTCTCCTTTTTACTTACTTGATATAATCCTTTGCTCTCTCTATTATGCTTTTATCTATGCCTAGCATCTTCGCTATATTAAGGGCATCCTTTGGAACCTGCCTGCTGCTTTCCACGACTACGAGCCTGTAATCCATGTACTTGCCGATAACCTCTATTCGTTGACGCCTGTTGGCATATCTAATCTCTCTGTCCAGCTTAGTGAAGTCTGCTTCTGCCAGGCCTAGCACCTGCAGGTTCTTCACGTCCTTATCCTCAGTGACCGTTTCGAAATGAGTAGTCATTAAGGTTATATACGGTTGCTGTTTCAGATGATCCACAAGACTTCTCGTCAGGGCTAATCCTTCCGCAGGGTTTGTACCGCTGGCGATTTCGTCTATGAGAAGCAAGGATCTTTCTTTACTGTTATCAAGGATCTCCTTAAGCTCCTCCATTTCGCTGCCGAAGCTTGACAGCCCTCTTTCGATAGACTGACTGTCACCTATTAAAATCTGCATGTAGTTTGAAAGGCCGACTCTGGCACTTTTGCACGGAACAAAGAATCCGTACTGAGCCAGGATCGAAACCATCCCCGCCAGCTTGAGAGAAATCGTCTTTCCTCCCATGTTGGCACCTGTGATACATGTAACACCATCTTTGAGGCTAATGCTGACCGGACAGTATACTCCCCCCTTGGTCTTAAGCACTTCCTCCAGCTGAAGATGTCGGCCATCTTCAAACTCCAAGATGTGTTCGTCCACGATCTCAGGCATCACGCAGTTATGTTTCTCAGCATACAGCGCTTTTGAAAGGGTCACATCAAGTCTGCCTATACGCAGACAGTTATCCAAAAGCACCGTTTCATACTTAGAAATCTCCTCCGACAGCTGTTCCCTTACGCTTAATTCTTCCTCTTCGATGTTGCTCATGAGCAGATCGCACTCCTTCATGAGCCCCTCCACTTCCTCAGTGGCAACAAGCGCAAAGGTGACCGACATATAATCCTCGTCGGTCCGTGTCAATTCGGAAATCTCATCAATCATTTTTATACTGTTTTGGTCGCTCTTTGATACCACTATTTCGAATTTCGGGGTAAGAGCCAAACCATATTTTTCTTTTACGAACTCTTTTCTGGCCTTTTGCTGTTTTCTTATTTCACGTTCTTTTTCTTTTTTCTCTCTTCGAAGCTCTCCGAGTTTCTCCGAAAAGCTATCGTAGATATAGAACGTGTTGAGTCTGTCGCCGCCGGGATCCAGCACATCCAAAAGTGCACCTGTATCCTCAAGCACAAACTCCTGCGGAAATCCCAGCTTTTCGTTGAGCTTCAGGATTTTTTCCATTTGCAAAAGCAGAGTTTTCAGTTCAAAAATTTCGACCACGGACAATACGGAGCTCGCTGCTCTTTCTATACTGAAGGTATTGTCCTTCATGACCATAAAAGTCTCTTGAAGCGTTTCTATATCCTTCGGTGATTCCGATGCTATCTGCATCATGCATTCAACGCGCATAAGTTCTTCCCTCAGGGCTTCCTCCTGCCCCGGAAGAAACGGCTTGTGCGCTTTGATATATTTCACGCCAAACGGAGTCTGAATGTCGATGGCATTAACGACAAAATCAAGACCGGTCTCTCTCCTCGTCTTCATATTCGCAAGTCGTTTTACTATAGCCATCTGCTGCTCCTCTCTAAATCATAACGTCTATCACCGGAATATCTGCGATTGCTTCCTGCATTCCTTTTAATAACGCCTCATGTTCGAATGCATATCCTCCGGGGGCTGTCGGATTGACGGTTATGGCTGCTACATTGATATTTTCAAGCACCTTCACCGTAAGACCGCGCTTTCTCAGCTGTCCCCATGAAACGGAGTCTATGAATATTTTCGTCGGGTCCTTAAGAACGAATGTTATCTTCTTAAGCTTCTTCGGGTTTATATCTGCCACGACGCTCTGTGTAAAAGCTCCCGGCACGAATATATACTCAGTGCTTTCATCGATTTGGCCGTCCAGGAATTTGCCTGCACCAAGACCTGTCGATCTATCAAGCATTCTCACCTGCCCATTACCAACGGTCATGAGTCTTTCCTCACCCAAATGTTCAAGTATTATGTCCTTATCCTTACCATCTTCCAGGCATGGCAGCCTATAAAGGCCGACGGTATGCGCCGTCTCTTCTATTACTTTTTTCATGCTTCTGGATAAAACCGCTCCTGTGGAAAGGATGATCGCATCGGACGTCCCCGGCGCTGCAATGGATTTTCGATCTATTGCTCCGTCTATCAGCACCAGTTCTGCACCCAGCTGAAGCATTTCCTCGCACATCTTTTCATGGCTGGCATTTATTACGGGACCTGCTATCTGCACATATCCGCTGCTTACCACTCTGCAAAGCATTATTTGTCCTAAGGATGACCCGTAATCAGTCATCCTTAGGATCTCAAGACCTGCGTCTGCCAGTTCGTAAAGCTGTGTGGGCACCGATACGATGGTGTCCGCATCCAGAAATACCCTGGGTTTATCTGTGCCAGTTACCAGATCAGTGCTTTCACCGTCTCTTCCGGTAGATGTTATTCCCAAAACAATACCCTCGTCCATGGCTTCTTCTATAAGATAGTTAAGAGCCGTAGTCTTACCGGCATTCTTGGCCATACCTACAATGGAAATCGTTTTATATTTTTGTGAAAGCTCTTCCAGTAAAAACATGGTCTATTTCTTATTCCTTTCGTGTCTCAGAAGTCCCATTGGTTCCATTGACATTCTTTCGCCCTGACCGAGACCTGCAACGCCTTCGTATCTGTAGTTTTCTATATCCTTACAGTTTTCATAGCTGCACTTCAGCGGAGGCTGATATCCAGGTTCTGTGTATGTAGTGATAACGCCTTCGTAGTTTCTCAGGATGATCTTATCAGGAGTCTGTGAAATGATGTACTGTGGCATTACAGGAGTCTTGCCGCCGCCTCCCGGAGCATCTACTACGAATGTAGGTACTGCATAGCCTGAAGTATGTCCTCTCAGTCCTTCGATGATTTCGATACCCTTTGATACAGGTGTTCTGAAGTGTGAGATTCCCAGTGACAGGTCGCACTGATAGATGTAGTAAGGTCTTACTCTGTTCTTAACCAGTTCGTGCATCAGGTTTCTCATTACGTGTACGTCGTCGTTAACGCCTCTCAGCAGTACTGACTGGTTGCCCAAAGGGATACCTGCGTCAGCCAGTTTTTTCAGAGCTTCCTGAGCTTCAGGTGTCATTTCCTTAGGATGGTTGAAGTGTGTGTTCAGCCATACAGGGTGGTACTTCTTCAGCATTTCGCAAAGTTCATCAGTAACTCTCTGTGGCATTACAACCGGAGTTCTTGAGCCGAGTCTTACGATTTCAACATGTGGAATCTTTCTCAGTTCGCTGAAGATGTATTCGAGAACGTCGTCTTCTACGCAAAGACAGTCGCCGCCGGACAGAAGAACGTCTCTAACTACAGGAGTATTTCTGATGTATTCGATGCAAGCGTCGATATCTTCTCTGCTTCTTGCTCCGTCAGTTTCTCCTGCCAGTCTTCTTCTTGTGCAATGTCTGCAGTACATCGCGCACTGGTCAGTGATCAGGAAGAGTACTCTGTCAGGATATCTGTGAGTAAGTCCCGGTGCAGGAGAGTCTTCATCTTCGTGAAGAGGGTCCAGCATATCTGCTTCTGATCTGTGAGTTTCTTCAATGATAGGAACTGCCTGCATTCTTACAGGGCAGCTAGGATCGTCAGGGTCCATCAGTGATGCGTAGTAAGGTGTGATACCTACTCTGAAGCCGTCCATTACCTTAGCGATGTCAGCTTCTTCCTGAGCTGTCAGGTTAACAACCTGCTTGATTTCTTCTACAGTGTTTAATCTATTGTCTACCTGCCAATGCCAGTCGTTCCACTGTTCATCAGTAACGTCTTTCCAAATAGGAATGTCTTTCCAATTTCTAATAGCCATTGTTTAGCTCCTTTCAAAATTTAAATTCCCTGAAAAGCTTGCTTGACAAGCTTATGCGTACATTTCTTCGAAGAGATTCTTAATACCTTCATGTTCTCTCAGAACCTGCAGAGTGATTTCTGCATGACCCTTAGTGTAACCGTTTCCTACGATCATGTTTACGTCCTTGCCTACGCCTTCTGCACCGAGGGCAGCCTTTGTGAAGCTTGTTGCCATGGAGAAGAAGTATACAGTACCGTCGTCCTTACATGACAGGATTGAAGCCATTTCAGTGTTTTCGATGTTTACACAGTTGATAACTACGTCACACAGCTTGCCGTCTGTCAGTTCCATGATCTTGTTGTACATTCCAACTGCATCTGAAGCATCCATGTGGAAGTATTCGTCAGCCAGATCCAGCTTTCTTGCTCTGTCTTCTGATTTCTGTGAGCCTGCAGCACAGATTACCTTACCTGTAACGCCTGCTCTCTTCTTAGCTTCATATAAGCACAGCAGACCGGATTTTCCGCCGCCGCCGATTACCAGAATGTTATCTCCAGGCTTAGCCAGCTTAGCTGCCTGTGCAGGAGCTCCTGCTACGTCCAGTGCTGAAAGAGCCAGTCCTTCAGGCATGTCATCAGGAAGCTTAGCATAGATTCCGCTCTGGAACAGGATTGCCTGACCTGTAATGTCAACCTGGTCGATTGTAGGTCTCATTTCGTGGATTTCTTCAATTACCAGTGGTGTCAGTGACAGTGATACCAGAGTTGCGATCTTGTCGCCAACCTTCAGGTCGCCAACATATGCAGGGCCGATTTCCTTAACTGTTCCGATCAGCATTCCGCCTGAACCTGTCCAAGGATTCTTATGCTTACCTGCTTTAGCAACGATGGACTTCATAGTTTCCTTAACTTTTTCCATTTCAGCTACATCACCTTCGATGTCAGCAGGCTTCTTGCCGTCACATGTTCTTCTTACGATTTCAGTGAATGAAGCAGAGTCGATGTTCAGAGTTTTTACATCGATGAGAACTTCATTGTCGTAAATTTCCATAGTGTTATCGATAACATCAGCCGGCTGTGGCAGTACTCCTTTAGGTTCGATAACTCTGTGTGTTCCGTAAGGGCATCCTTTTTTCATAATTTACTTCCTCCTCAAATATTAAAAAATTTATTTTTATGCATTTAGGTTTTAAAAAACTCGCATAGCATAATTAAGTTACTATATTATTAAGCAATTAATGTGCCATTATTTAAAAGTAACCTGCTTGGTTTTCAAATACTTGGGTGCGTCCCTATAAAATCGTTGAAATTTACAGACTTTTCAAACGAACGCTTTTTTATGTTTTTTTTATTAACTTTTTTACTATTTTTCAATCTCAAAACCGGCAACAAAAAAGCGAGCTTTCGAACCATTTTAGGTTCATATGCTCGCTTTTATGTGATTCTCATTCGGTTCACATGTCGCTCAAGCCCTTTTACAGCCCATATTTGTTCTTTTTTCTCACCAGCTGCGTCTGGCTTATGTTTATAGCCTTGGCAGCTTTTCTCGTGGACCCGTACTTGTCGCACGCATATTTTATGATGTTTCTTTCGAAATTATCTACCATTGAGGCAAGATCCATCTCTCCGCTGTCTATTGCAGCATGATCTATGTTTAGGTTTATGCTCTCCATCGCATCTCCATGAAGTTCGCGCATCACGTCGAGAATGGTAATAGTATCACTCTTACAGCCTATGATGAGACGCTGCGTAACGTTTTCCAGTTCTCTTATGTTGCCCGGCCAGTCACGATTACGCAGATATTCCTTCGCTTCTTCATCTATTTCTTTATCCACACCGAACTTATCGTTATATTTCTTTATGAACGTCTCCACAAGCGGAGGTATATCTTCACGCCTGCCGGCAAGCGCCGGAACTCTTATCGGAAACACGTTGAGTCTGTAGTAAAGGTCTCTTCTGAACAGCTTCTGTTCCACCTGTTCTTCCAGATCCCTGTTGGTCGCCGATATGATTCTGACATTAGTCTTTACAGGTTCTGTTCCGCCAACCTTGATAAATTCACCATCCTGGATTACTCTCAATAATTTCGCCTGGATGTCCAGTGGAAGTTCTCCCACTTCGTCAAGGAATATAACCCCGTTATCAGCAGCCTCAAAGTAGCCTTTTTTGCCGCCTGCGTTAGCGCCCGTAAAAGCGCCCTTTTCATATCCGAAGAACTCCGACTCTATCAAGTTAGGAGAAATCGATGCGCAGTTTATCTTAATAAAAGGATGCACCTTTCTCGAACTGTTTTTCTGAATTATATTGGCCACCTTTTCCTTGCCGACACCTGTTTCTCCCGTTATCAAAACATTACAGTCGTACTTGGAAACGCTGATTATTTCTTCCATTACAGCTTTCATGCTTCTGCTTACCGCCACGAAATCTTCTGCCATTGTAAGCCCGTAGCCGGCATAATGATTGACGCTCGGGTCAGCCTTTGTCTTGCCCTTCACTCTGAGGTTTTCATGTATTCCGGCATCCTCGAAGTACGGTGCCAGTTCCTTTACTATTTCGAAGTCGTATTCGTCATACTTGTCGAGATATCCGTCAGCACAACGAATTTTGAGATCTCTGGAAACAGCCTCCGTAATATAAAGCGCAATGTTGTAGTTGCTTATAAAGTTGGCAAATATAACGGTTCCTCCTGATTTGGTTCCTATTATATTTATAGTCTCGGCTCCCGGGATATCGGCGCAGTTTACCGACATGTCCATCGGCGCGACATCGTTAAAAGTTTTGAGACATTCAACAGGGCGGAGAAGATTGTGATATGATATATCATTGAACACGTAAGACATGAGCTTTTCTATCTTATATCCCTTAAGGAACAACTCTGTGTTTATGTCAAAAATACAGTATATCTCAGCTTCTTCACCTACGCTCTTTCTTATGGTGTAGCCAAACAGCAAATTCATTATCGGGTTGTTGCCGACTACTGCGAATCGCTTCTTTCCCAGCGCCTCCTTACTTACTGTATATAGTGTTCCCGATTCATTAAACGTGAACATCAAAAGGTCCACAGGAAGCTCGGCCGGTCTTTTTACGATAGGAACTCCCGGCAAAATGATGGCATATCCTTCAACGTCAGCCTGAGTGTATATCCTGTCTATGCTATGTACCTTGTCAAGATAAAGAGGAGTTCCCGCAAGAGATGCATTTAAAATGACTTCATCCCCTACTTTGAAACCCTTGCTGTTATCATAGTCCGGCGCGATTTCTTCGATTATGCCGTACAGAAGACCTCCTGTGTCTGTAACAGGATTGTGAAGCTTGCCTCTTCTTATTACTATGTCTTTTATTTTTTCTTTGATCAGATTTTCGTCGTTATTGGTTTCCTGGCACAGCTGTCTGAACCCGGTCCCTTCAATATGTATCTTCTTGGCGCTTACTCGGATTTCGCCGCTCTTTAACGTTCTGCTGTTATCGAGCTGCCACGCCGAAGCAGGAAACACATTGGCGGGAGCAATAACCCTCTCCAGTCCATATGAGTTTTTCATATTCACATCTTCCTTTTTCGAATCACCCGTGAACACAAATCGGTTCACTTTCGCTTGATTTCAATAATAAACCATTGGCACACCTTTTGCAATAAGATATAATATAATTACTTATTAAATTTCGAAATTTAAAAAAGGAGAGTTAACAATGGAAAAAATCACTTCAATGCTGAGAGTACGTATGTCACATAAAGATGCTCACTACGGCGGAAGCCTGGTAGACGGAGCTCACATGAACCACCTGTTCGGAGATGTTGCTACTGAACTGCTGATCAAGTGCGACGGAGATGAAGGTCTGTTCCTGAGATATGATGAAACTGAGTTCCTGGCTCCTACATATGCAGGCGACTACCTGGAAGTTTACGGAGAAATCTATGAAATGGGTAACACTTCAAGAAAGATGAAGTTCGAAGCAAGAAAAGTTGTAGCTGCAAGACCTGACATCAGCGCTTCTGCTGCTGACTTCCTTGACGAACCAATCGTAGTTGCAAGAGCAAAGGGTATCTGCGTAACTCCAAAAGAAATGCAGAGAAAATAACGACAAGAAAAAAGAGTGCTTCGGCACTCTTTTATAATTTTTTGAGATATTCTATTTCTTCTCTGTTCAGCTTGCGGTAATGACCTTCCATGAGTCTTCCCAGCTTGATTTCACCAATAGCAACTCGTTCAAGCTCCTGAACTTTATTGCCGACAGCTGCGAACATCTTTCTCACCTGGCGGTTTTTACCTTCTTTTATGCTTATCTCTACGATAGCATGTCTTGGCATCTGCTTTATAACCTTTACTTTAGCAGGAGAAGTAACAAAGCCTCCTATGTCCACACCTTTGCGAAGCTTCGCAAGGCGCGTATCCGAAATGACACCTGCAACCTTTGCAACATAAGTCTTATAGACTTCGTGCTTAGGATGTGTCAGGGTATATGTCAGCTGTCCGTCATTAGTCATGATGAGAAGTCCGGATGTGTTGTAGTCGAGACGTCCTACAGGAAACAGTCTCTCAGGAATATCGGAAACCAGCTCAGCAACTGTAGCTCTATCCTTATCATCGTCCATCGATGTGATATATCCCAACGGCTTGTTTACGGCCACATAAACTTTTTTGCCTACGGCATCGATCTTCTTACCGTTGACTTGAACCACATCGCCGTCTTCAACCTGATAGCCCATTTCTTTTACGGTAGCACCGTTTACTTTAACGTTGCCGTTTTCTATCAATTCATCTGCTTTTCGTCTGCTGCATATTCCTGCATCCGCTATATATTTATTGAGTCTCATTGTTACCCTTTCAATTACCATTTATTAAATACTTTTTCCGCAAATCCGAAGAAGTCCTTAAGCTGAAGCTCTGTACCATCGTCGAGCACAGCTTTTCCTGTGAATTTACCGAACACCTGGTGCTGCTTGGAACACAGGATCTTAAAATCAGTATCTGACGCTCTGTCCAGCACAGGCACGAAATCCATTTCGAATCTGCCGTCATCGCTTGTAAATGTCCACGGTTCCATGAACACATCGTTGCCCTTAGCATCCTTCGGTATGTTGAAACTTACCTGCGAAAGCTTGTGAGCTTTGCCATCATAGAACAACATATTTTCTGATGCTGCCGATGTGTCTCCGAAGCCATAGCCGATATTGAAGCCAAACGGCTTACCTTCATAAGTTCCTGATGCGCTTCCCCAATACCATGTATTCTTATATGTCCACACGCCTCTTCCCCAGTCGAGGACCCCGAATGCAGTTTCCGGATCAAACGTATGCTTACGTCCGTATATTTCAACAAAGCCTGATGCCGGCAGGCAATTTATCTTCTGATTGTAATAAAAAGCCGTATCTTTCTTAGGGAAAGGAGTTGCGATAACCATAGTTTCCGGTTCTGTATTTTCCAGAACTATTTCTCCTCTTATAGGCTCGCCTTCATGGAACTTGTCCATCTTGAAGGAAAGAGTTCTCTTCTTGCCGTCATTCTTAAACGAAAGGAAATAATTCTTACCGAAAATTTCAACGTCGCCCTCATCGGAGGTTGCCGGGAATCCTGTTTTCCCCATAGGGAAGATTCTCATCGGACTTACCGTCTTTTCCCAAGGCTCTTCAAAATCCAGGAAGGAAATGCTGTCAAGTCCCATGTATGAATTATCTGCAATAGTCAGTGCAACGCCGACTTTACCGTCTGTAATGAGATAATAATCCCATTCCTTGATGCGTGTGCTTCCGCCTTTGATTGCATTTCTGTCATATTCCAAAACCAGCTCTGTGGCATAGCCTGCTTCTGTAAGTATTCCCTTTTCATCAAGAAGCGGCTTTCTCTCTGTTATCTTGTGCTGCATAGAAACCTCCTGTCTTCCTAATAATTTCCGTATGATAATTATATTCATTCAAAACATTTTTTGCAATATGTAGTATAATGGTTTTATCAGGAGGTTGTCATGAAAAAACAAGCTAAACGATTAAAATCACAAATAGACTCGCTTACAGTATTTTCTCACATCAAAGAAGATAAGGTTATAAGCAAGCTAAGTGCTCTTCTCGAAGCCGCGTCAGGCAAGTCAGGAGAAGAAGGCGTGCGTCTTTACAGCGACTTCGTTGCGTCCCTTTATCCTCATACCGTAAGTCTTACGGAATACATTCGTACCCTGATGATCCAGGACGATAATTTTTATGTAAAGGGCAGAGCCTCCGGCGCATCCATCGATACTTGTGTGCTCGATGCTGTAGATGCGGAAATAGAAATACTTCAGGCCCTCGCCTCTATAGATTCAAACGAAATGAAGGCTGCATTAGGATATGACGGCTATCTTCCGGCTTGGAGAACTCATGAGATCGATCTTCGTTATGACTTCATGGAAAAGCTTAAGAATATCACTAAAACAGGCTACGGCATTTTCGCTAAATACGACTTCTTCAGAGTAGAAGATGGCGATATAATCCCTGTTGCCCATCCCGACTATCAGCAGATGAATCAGCTCTTCGAATATGAAAGAGAACGCGACTTGATCCTTAAAAACACCGAAGCTCTCGTAAATGGCACAGGAGCCAGCAACATGCTGCTTTACGGCGATGCGGGAACCGGAAAAAGTTCCACCATCAAGGCAGTTGCCCATCATCTGGCACCGCAGGGACTTCGCATAATAGAAGTTAAGAAAAACCAGCTCTATCAAATCCCTAAGATCATGGAAGAGCTGGCAGCCAATCCTCTTAAATTCATATTGTTTATTGACGATTTGAGCTTTACAGGAAATGATGATAACTTCTCGGCCCTTAAGGCAACTCTCGAAGGAAGCATTTCCGGCTGCGGCGACAACGCTGTGATTTACGCAACAAGTAACCGCCGCCACCTGGTAAAAGAATCCTTCGGCGACCGCATGGGAGACGAGCTGCATCTTAACGACACTATGCAGGAAACAATGAGCCTGGCTGCACGTTTCGGCCTGACCATCACATTCCAGAAACCTGACAAGGACGAATACTTGTCTATCGTCAAATCTCTGGCAGCCGAATACGGTATAGATATGCCTGAAGAAGAGCTGTTCAAGAAAGCCGAAGCCCATGCCATCCGTAAAAACGGAAGAAGCCCGAGAACTGCCAAACAGTTCATCGAGCTCCTTAAAATCGGTATATAATACGTGTAGGCACTCTATGAAATGTGCTTTTCAGCCAACCACTCATTTCCCATGTCCAGTGGCTGAAAAAAATGTTTTTAGCAACACCAACACTCAAACAAAGCAAAAGATTTCAGCCAACAGTTAAACATTTTCTGACTTTAGCTGAAATCTTTTTTATTTTTTCCTTTGATCACACCAACAAATTGATGTTTTCATTATTGTTTCAGCCAAAAAATCGACAGCTCTCCTCATTTAGCTGAAACTCAAAAATCACTCACTATCAGCACAAATGCTTCGCTCGCGCAAGCAGCGCTTCTTTTTCATTTTCGCACTCACCTTCGATCACAGCCTCCAGAAGTTCAGCCAAAATTCGCCCTACTTCAGGTCCCGGCTGAACTCCGAGCGCGATTATATCATTTCCGCCTACAGCCAGATCTTTCAGAGAAAAGCATTGCTCCTGTGCAAGTATATCCGCCATCATATCGCGAATATCGGCAAACTTCCGCCCCAGCTCAGGACTCATATTTCCTGTTCCGATATTGTCCGCAAGCTTTATCTCCAGAATTTCCATCAGCACTTCAGGCCCAAGTCTGTTCATCCAACGCTTCAAAAGCCGTTCGTCCTTATCGAAAATCAAATCGTGATATCTGACAAGAGTAGTCACTCTCTCAAGGGTCGCTTTATCAGCCTTGAGCCGCTGCAGAATTCCCCTTACCAGTTCCTCGCTCTTTTTAGGATGCCCATAAAAATGTCCGATGCCCTCGTCGTCCATGAAGTAAGTATCAGGCTTGCCCACATCGTGAAGCAGCGCCACCATCTTCATTTCCGTAGCATTCTCCGCAGTCGTAACAACAGCCTCCATCGCTCTGATGCAGTGCTCAAGCACATCGTATTTATGATACGGATTATGCTGCTCAAACCCTTTCATCGCAACGATTTCAGGCAACACATCGCTCAACACGTCCACATATTTTCTCAATACATTTCCGGCATGCTCCCCGGCCAGCAGTTTTTTAAACTCAACAAATATCCTTTCGACAGATATCTCTTTTAGCAAGCCCTTGTTTCGAGCCATTGCCAAGGCAGTCTCTTCTTCTATCTCAAAGCCCAGCACCGCTGCAAAGCGCAGTCCGCGCATGATCCTAAGGCCATCCTCTCGGAATCTTTTTTCAGGGTCTCCGACCGTCCTGATTATTCCCGCCTCGATATCTTCGGCACCTCCGAACGGATCTGTCAAATTACCCTCAGCATCACAAGCTATAGCATTGACAGTAAAATCGCGCCGAGCCAGATCTTCTTCAAGGCTTTTTACAAATTCCACACTGTCGGGATGTCTGCCGTCGCTATATGTTCCATCGCTTCTATATGTAGTTACTTCAACAGGAATATCGTCAACCAACACAGTTACGGTCCCATGTTTTATCCCCGTCTCTATCACTCTGTATGAACTGAAGACATCTATAATTTGCTCCGGCAATGCATTTGTCGCCACGTCCACATCGCCGCCGTCACGTCCCATAACAGCATCACGAATACAGCCTCCTACGAAATATGCTTCGTACCCGGCTTTTCCCAGTACATCAAGTATTTCTTTTTCTCTGCATTCCATCAGCTTTTTCATTTTTTCTCTCCGTAACATGCAACTTCGTCACACTAAGTTCATATTGGTATTTTAACATATAATATGATATTATAGACAATAACATTTTGCACAGGTCCGAGCCGGCTCATCAGGCTCAGATCAAGGAAGGAAATAAGATGATATCAAAAGAGCATGCTTACGCGGAATTGCTCAAAACACATAGAAGAAACCTGCACATGATACCGGAGCTTGACAGACATCTCCCTAAAACCAAGGCATACCTCAACAGGATCCTTAAGGAGCTCGACTGCAAGCTGACATATTTATGCGACTCCGGCGTATGTGCTTTTTTTGATAAAGGAAAAGAAGACACATATTGTTTCAGAGCAGAAATGGATGCCCTGCCCGGCGTTGAGGCCATGATAGGAAGCTACGCCTCAAAGCACGAAGGAATAATGCATTCATGCGGTCACGACGGTCACATGGCAATCAACCTGGCCTTCGGACAATATATCGACAGTCTCGATACGGCAGATCACAACGTTCTTCTCATATTCCAGCCTGCAGAAGAAACTCTCGGCGGCGCCAAGGAAATATGCGAAAGCGGTATATTCTCAAAATATAACGTTACCAAGGTCTTCGGCATACACATCTGGCCTTTTATAGAAGCCGGTGCACTTGCTTCTAAGCGAGGTGCCATAATGGCCAAATCTGCAGAAATCGATATAGACATTCTCGGAGAATCAGCCCACGGAACTGCAGCCTACGAAGGCAAGGACGCCCTCTACATCGCATCCGATTTCATGACAAGGCTTTACAGAAGACACGCAGCCTCCATAGGCGCAGTGCAGCACTTTGCAGAAGATGTAGACCCTCTCCCTAAGGCGCATCCATGCAAGCCTGAAGACAAGACCATCATCCACATCGGCAGGATGGACAGCGGCTACGCCAGAAACGTAGTGTCCAACAACACGAGACTTCAAGGTACAGTAAGAGCCTTCAGCGAAGAAAATTTCGCTAACACTCTGGCCATAATCACAGATACCTTAAAGGATATAACAGAGCAATACGGCTGCGATGCGACCTTCACCAACAGCGAAGGCTATCCGCCGATCATCAATGACGAAGCTCTCTATCTCGAAAGCAGTCTTGCTGCCAAAAGCCTGGACTGTTGCTACACTGAATTGACAGAACCCGTTATGGCCTCAGATGACTTCTCATTCTACGGTCATTACGCACCGTCAGTTTTCTTCCTGCTGGGTACAGGCGGCGACATCCCTCTCCACAGCGTGGAATTCGATTTTGACGAAAGCATTCTCATAAGCGGCTTTGAGCTGTATAAGGCATTATTATCATGTTAGGTTACGTTCAAGTTTTCAAACCCGAACTTAAGGTTCGTGAATACGAAGTCTACTGCGGATACTACTGCGGTGTCTGCAAGTCGATAGGCAAGCGATACGGCCAGCTTCCGCGTATGGCGTTAAGCTATGATGCTGCTTTTTTGGCATTGCTTCTTGAGTCAATATATGAAGAGCATGACGCCCCGTCGCAGGAGCATTGTGTGGCACACCCGTTCATCAAGAAGAAAACCATCATCAGAAACCTCGCCATAGATTATTCCGCCGACGTAATGCTTATTCTTGCCTGGTACAAGCTTTTAGACGACGCCAATGATGAAGGCAAAGCATATGCAAAGCTCACTATCCCGCCTCTTAAAAGGATCTTCAAAAAGCTTCGCAAAAGGCATCCTGCGCTTTGCGACAGAATAGAAAAGCACCTTGCAGAGCTAAGCGCTTTGGAAAAAGAAAAATGCTCGAATCTGGACATGGCGGCAGAGGCCTTTTCAAAGATTATGGAAGCAATTTTCAGCGAGGGCGCGCGCTTTATGGCCGAAGGCAAAAAGATGACCTATGACGAAGCCTCCGCCGGCGCTTTTGCATCTATCGGCTACCATATGGGGAAATGGATATATCTGATGGATGCTGCAGATGATATAGAAGAAAACCTTGAGTCCGGCGCATATAATCCGCTGCTTTATAGATTCAATTTCAACAAAGACAGCGAAACGGCAGAAGACTTCAGAGCCAGGATCAAAGACGACTTAGAGTTCAATCTTTATCAGTATCTGGCCATGATAGGCAATTGCTTAAGCACCCTTGAAATAAGAAAAAATAAAGGTATAATAGAGAATATAATATATTTCGGACTCAACCGAAAAACAGAAGAAATATTAGAACAAAAAGGAGACAATGATGAATCCATACGAAGTGTTGGGAATATCTGAAAACGCATCAGAAGAAGAGATTAAAAGAGCCTATAAAGAGATGGTGAAGAAGTACCATCCTGATAAATACCAGAATAACCCGCTGGCAGATCTTGCCGAAGAAAAGCTTCAGGAAGTTAACGAGGCTTACGATATGCTTATGAAAAACGGCAACGCAGGTGGTGGTTCACGTCGCGGCGGTACACCTGACTACATGCAGGTAAGACGTCTTATCGACGCCAACAGACTCGGCGAAGCAGAAAATATCCTTAACGGAACAAGAGACAGAAGTGCAGAATGGTTCTTCCTTGCAGGAATGGTTTCCTACAAGAAAGGCTGGTACGACGATGCCAGAAACAAACTTCAGACAGCAGCCGAAATGGATCCGGGCAACGTGGAATACAGCCAGGCCTACGGTCGTATTATAAATATGGGAGGACAGTTCAGAAACCAGGCTTACGGCAGAGGATATAATTCTCAGGGCAATGACGACCTCTGTTGTCAGGCACTCCAGTGCTACATCTGTGCAGACTGTTGCTGTGACTGTATTTAATCATGAAAAAGAATAAAACGTTTAAATTGGCGCTGGGCGGTATCTGCCTGGCCCTTACTATAATATTCATGTTCGCAGGATCTATAGCTCCGGGAGTTGAACTTACTCTGTTCGCTATAAGCTCCGTTTTCGTCGCTGTGATGATTCTCGAATCAGGCGTTGGCGGAGGTGTGATCCTCTATCTGGCCGCTGTTATTTTAGGGCTTATCCTCGTTCCTAATAAGGTGGGGCTGATTCCGTACGTATTCCTCTTTGGCTACTACGGACTTGTTAAGTTCTTCATCGAAAAGCTCAAGTCAGCCGTGGCTCAGATTATTGTGAAAGCCATATTCTTTGCAGCAGTTCTTTGCATAGGTTTTCTGGGTTTCAAAGAATTGCTCCTCGGTGCTGTATCGCTTCCGGATATGCCGATTGTCATACTTATAATCGCAGGAGTTTTGTTTTTGCTGCTTTATGATTATATTTATACATTAGCGATCAACCTTTATATCACCAAGGTTCAGCGCAAGGGCATAGATAATTTCAAATTAAGCTAAAAAAACACCGGGCTATAAAGTCCGGTGTTTTTTCTTGGGTTTTTCCTACTTGGTTTTACTGCTTGGTTTTATATATCAGCTTATCGCCGTCAGTATCTATTATCACATCATCGCCGTCGTTAATCGCACCCTTGATGATTTCGCCTGCCAGCTCGGTTTCGATATTTCGCTGCAGGAATCGCTTAACAGGTCTTGCTCCGTACGCCGGTTCATAGCTTTCGCGAGCAATAAATTTCTCTGCTTCGCTTGTAAGCTCAAGCGTGATTTCTCTTTCTTCAAGGCGTCTTTCGATATCCTTCATAGCCAGTCTGATTATTTCAACGATCTGACCTTCTGTCAGCGGTGAAAATACCACTATGTCATCTATACGATTGAGGAATTCAGGTCTGAAATACTTCTTTGTTTCATCGGAAACCTTTTCTTTGATTTCCTCCGACACGCTGCCATCCTCTGCAATACCGTCGATCAGATAGTTACTTCCTATATTTGATGTCATAATGACAATGGTATTTTTGAAGTCTACAGTTCTTCCCTGATTATCTGTCAGTCTGCCGTCATCCAAAAGCTGCAGCAGAATGTTGAAAACATCCGGATGGGCCTTCTCAATCTCATCAAATAAAATTACGCTGTATGGCTTTCTTCGTACCGCTTCTGTAAGCTGTCCGCCTTCGTCGTAGCCAACGTATCCCGGAGGAGCGCCAACAAGTCTTGAAACGGAGTGCTTTTCCATATATTCAGACATGTCGATACGTACCATATTTTTCTCTGAGTCGAAAAGCGCCTCGCTAAGCGCCTTGGCAAGTTCTGTCTTGCCGACTCCTGTCGGACCGAGGAAGATGAATGAGCCTATAGGTCTCTTTTCATCCTTAAGTCCCGCCCTCGCTCTAAGCACAGCTTCCGCTACAGCCTTAACGCCGTCTTCCTGGCCGATTACTCTTTTATGAAGGATTTCCTCCAGCTTGAGCAGCTTTTCTTTTTCGCTCTCCACAAGCTTGCTCACAGGAATTCCGGTCCATCCCGAAATAACCTCTGCGATTTCCTCTTCAGTTACTTCTTCCTTAAGAAGTCTGGCTTCTTTGGCTTCTTCTGCCTTTTCCTTCTCAATTTCAAGCTTAGCTTCAAGGTCAAGCAAGGTTCCGTATTTCAGTTGTGCCAGCTTCTCGAGGTTGTAATTTCGTTCAGCCTCTTCCATTTCATGCTTCACGTCTTCGATCTGCTGCTTCACAGCCTTTACTTCTGTTATGGCCTTCTTCTCACTTTCCCATTGAGCGCGCATGGAATTGCTCTCATCCTTAAGCTGAGAAAGCTCTTTTTCCAAAGCCGCAAGCCTGCTCTTTGAAGCATTGTCGTTTTCTCTTCCCAGCGCCTGCTTTTCAATTTCCAGCTGCATTATTTTTCTCGATATCTCATCAAGTTCTGCAGGCATGCTGTCGATTTCTGTTCTTATTCTTGCCGCCGCTTCGTCCATAAGGTCTATAGCCTTATCAGGCAGGAATCTGTCACTTATATACCGTTCGCTGAGTGTCGCACATGCGATAAGCGCGTTATCTGTGATCCTAACTCCATGGTGGATCTCAAATCGCTCTTTAAGACCTCTCAGTATTGAAATAGTATCTTCTACAGTAGGCTGATCCACCAACACCTTCTGGAATCTTCTCTCGAGGGCAGCATCTTTTTCAATATATTTTCGATATTCGTCTAAAGTTGTCGCTCCTATACAGTGAAGCTCACCCCTCGCAAGTTTAGGCTTCAGCAGATTCCCTGCATCCATCGCGCCTTCTGTCTTACCTGCTCCAACGATGTTATGGATCTCATCGATAAACAGAATGATCCTGCCCTCCGATTTCTCGATTTCATTGAGCACGGCCTTAAGTCGTTCTTCGAATTCCCCTCTGAACTTGGCTCCCGCTATAAGCGCGCCCATATCAAGTGCAAAAATCGTCTTATCTTTCAGTCCTTCAGGAACGTCTCCATTCAAAATTCTCTGCGCCAGTCCTTCAACTACTGCAGTTTTACCAACGCCCGGCTCTCCGATAAGAACAGGGTTGTTCTTAGTCCTTCTTGAAAGGATCTGGATGGTGTGTCTGATTTCGCCGTCTCTTCCTATTACAGGATCCAGCTTACCTTCTCGTGCCATCTCCACAAGATCTCTGCCGTATTTATTAAGCGCATCGTAGTTTTCTTCCGGATTTTGGCTTGTAACCCTCTGGTTGCCTCTCACCTTGTTAAGCGCATCCAAGAATTTATCCTTCGTTATATTGTATCTTTTAAATACGCCGGCCGAAGGCGTGTTTCTTTCATCCAAAAGAGCCATATATAAATGTTCAACACTTATATATTCATCCTTCAACTTCTGCGCAGTTTTCTCTGCATTAATAAAAATCTGCTGCAGTCTTCTGGTTGAATACATGTTTTCGGCACTGCCGCTTACCTTAGGCAATTTTTCGATTTCTGCCTCTATCGCACCAATGATCTCCCCTGTGTTTACCTCCATGAATTTCAGCAACTTAGGAATAAGACCATCCTTCTGCATAAGAAGTGCCAAATGAAGGTGTTCACCGTCTATTTGCTGATGACCTTCCTCTATGGCAATGTTTTGGCAATCAATTATCGCACCTTGTGCATTCTGTGTGTATTTGTCTATGTTCATGTTCTCTCCTCCTAAATATATCAAGAAGCTTATCGTTCTTGTGATATTTTCCCTTCATGATGGTATTTTAAACCCGTATTATATAGAAGTCAAGAAAAATTTAGCACTCACTTGGTATGAGTGCTAACAAATGTTTGGTTTGGTGACTTTTTTCGCAATAAAAAAGTCGAATCACAAATGTGATTCGACATTATCTGGTGATCCCACGGGGAATCGAACCCCGGTTACCGCCGTGAAAGGGCGGTGTCTTGACCGCTTGACCATGGGACCATAAAAAGCGGCAACGTCCTAATTTCCCAGGCGGTCTCCCACCAAGTATCATCAGCGC
>JAUMXT010000134.1 GCA_030529015.1 Bacillota bacterium
CAGTCTCATTCCTGCACCTCTTCCCAGTCATACACCCCTTCCCTTCTTTTTCTGTTGTAATGGCTGTTAGCCTTACAAAGGATGTGGGCAAAGTCTTTCACTAACGGACATTCTCGGCACCGCACTCTACCGTCTTCACCTACTGCGGAATACTTCTCGCAGATTTTTCTTTCTCTGTCGTTAGTCAGCATCTTGCACCTTCAACTCTCTTAATCGCTCTATGCTCCACGGTTCTTCGTCTTCCCATGTGATGAATGGGAACATGTCATTTGCAAATATTTCTGTTCGTGATATTGATATCGAAAATGAACGCCTGTTGTTTTTCCATATTGGCACATCAATACGTCTGAGCGGCTTAACGGAATACCAGCACAAATTGTTGTTTTTATCTCTAGCAATAAACCCATTATTTATAGCTTCCACAAAATGCTTTTCCCTTGCAGTCAGCACTGGTTCAGGCTTGTATTCTGACATTAGCCATTTGATAAAACCTGTATAACAATCGCCATCTTTTTTAAGGTCACATGTATTGCAACAAGTTCCGTCCATACAATGTTTAGGTTTACCATCAACAACAGCAAATCCATCAAGCGAACCTTCTGTATCCCCAACAAGTTCTTCAATCTCACTTCTGTAGCGTTCCATGTTTGTTTCTTTCATCGTCTACTCCTTTACCTTTGGTATAAAAAAACTTGTACAAGAATTTCTGCACCTATAACAAGGTGTACCCATTGGCGCCTGGTCCTCGTGTATGCACTGATCACATATAAAATCCTGATGATCGCAACTGTTAAGCAAATCTTTTTCTTCTGTCATGTCTAGCAATTCACACAAGAAGGCAGCATTGCATGCAGCATGCCATAAATGCGGTAATCCGCTTTCTTCATCTCTCGAGTATGGATCCTCGGCGAAATCAAGCACGTGCCTGTAAAAGGCCTCTATGTAACGTTCAGGATCAACCTTCTTCCAATTATCCTTACCACCTTCCGGGTATTTATCATTTCCATACTCCCTTACAGGTGCAATACACCTAACTATTGCCGAAGGCACTAACGATACTCTTGGTTTGCCTGCATCCGCTTTTACTGTTTGATCTTTCATCATAGTAAATAAACTCCTTTACTTATTTCGTCTCTTTGCTGCAGCTGTTGCGGTAATCAGATCCGCTGTTATTATCCCTAGTTTTGTCAGCTCCGGATCGGGGCCATGAAGCCCACTCTGATTTAACCGTGCATTCTGCGCTTTCGTTATCAGCTGCAAGTTTTCTATTGTGACGTTTGTCCTATCATCATCTAAGAACTTGATTACACAGCCTTCAGGCACCGGACAATTATGCTCTTCCCATAATAAGATGTGTTTCTGTTTCCAGTTAACATACTGTCCTGCCTTTGGCTTGTTATCTATCTTCACCCATATATAGCCGTCACCTGCTACAACTTCAGATCCAACAGGCATCTCATTGTGAGGTTTATGCCCTGATTTAAACATGGTCGGTGCAGCTGCAGCATATTGCTCAGGTGTCATCTTTTTACCCTTGTTCGGCGGCACATGTCCTTTTACAAATCTACAGTCTCTTCCGCTACGGATCTTATTATTTTTCATGTATGCCCTTACCTGAGACTCCTTTATCTCCGGAAACCTCTCATTAAAAGCTTTACACGTTTCTTTATATGAGTGCCCTGGTATATACTCTTTTAAAAATTCTTTCTCCTCAGCCGTGTACTTTCTGTTTTTTCTCAACTTACTCACCGCCTTGCAGCATCCTAGGAACTGTCGTCTCAGCATCCCACTTATCGTCTGCAAACTGCATTGCTTTAAGTAATAAGTGGCCGTTAGATATGATCTGCCCTGCCACTGCTGTGACAGCTTTAGATCTTTTTATCTCCGCTTCGAGATCATCACCCTTAAGGTCTTCGTCACTGAGCCTTTCCATCTCTGCAAACAAATGATTATTAAGATCACCTAAACTGTTCTTCATGCTTCCACCTCCAATAATGCCTTGACAGCCTTTATGCACGGCTTATCACTGCATACGTACCTGGTAACCGTAGCAAGCCTTTCGCTATCCCTGATCAGCATTTCATATTTGCCGGCCGGCAACATTACAAACTCTATATCGACATCTTCATCTTCGCCAACAGGCTCTACATTTAGAAAGTCCGGATATAACGTTTCGTATGAAGCGTCAGGTAAAAGAATCTCGTCTTCCTCAAGTCCATTTTCCTCCTGTATTGTTTTTAAATCTGTTTTCGCAATATACTTAAATAACTCTTCACGTATTGATTGTTCCATACTATACCTCCGTGATCATATAACCCTTTTCAGCCATCAATTTCTTTTTAAGCTTATATTTCTCGTTTTTTGCCGTAGCAGTCGACTTAACATCTTCGATTACAAATGTTCCGTCTTCACCTATGTACGTAAAATCTGCCACATATTCCATTTTACCTACTGCCTGTCCGTCAACTGTCTTGAACGCTTCCTGCAGCGTAAAGTGATGTTGTAGTCGCAAGTCCTTTATAAGACCTGCATCATACATTCCCTTAAGCTCCATGTATCGATAGCTTTCTTTTCGGCTGTCAAATTTAATTCCGGCAACCTCACAAGGTTCATTCCTGTACTTCCTCGGCTTCGATATCTTTTCCTTCCACCTCGCATCCTGCTCCGCCAGCTTCTTCTCCGCCTGCGCCCTCATCTTCGGAGGCAGGTCCTTCAGGTCTATCTGCAATCTCTCTCACCTCTGCTTTGTATCTGATTATCTTTGGCTGCTTCTCACCAAATTCGTCAATAACTTCTTCAGTATCAGCTGTTAGCTTATATTCATGTGAGCTGAGCCACTCTTCAACAACCGCCCTGTCAAGCGTTCCACCTATGTTGTCGATAAGGTAGCACAAAATCCCATTATAAAAACTCATCCAGTACTGTACCTCTGTCGATATGACCTGTTCCTTTTCCTCCGCGGATCTAAGTTGATCCCTCATCTCCATGTACTTGTCCTCTAAGTACCGGTTCTTTTTTCTTAGTTCAGCGATCTGCTTATCTTTCTCCGCTTCTCGCTTGTTTGATCTTCCAAGCATCGATGAGGTTTTGCGCAGTTCTTTTTCAAGCTCAACGTTTTTGTGTGATAATTCTTTAATTTTATTACCCATAATTTCTCCTTCCACATAGCTTTCATAAAGCTTGTTAAGACCTTTTGCGTATGGACATTTACTCCAGTCTTTATCACAATATTTGTCCATATGCCGTTTCTTTTGTGCCAGCCACCGGTATCGTCTGAATATATCCTCACAGCTTATTGACAGATTCTTCTCATCCCGATAATACGGGCACAGTGTAATACGACCGTTATTTGGCATAGTAACGCTTCACCCTTTCATATCGCCTTGCAATTCTTGTCGGCGTTTCCCTTTCTACGTTCTTTGCCTTCCGGATCATGTCCTTCTTAGCTTTGTTCTCGACAACCTCGTCGGCATACTCCTCGCAGTTAAAATGGCAAGTTGATGTTCTTCTCATACAATTTCTGCTGCATTTCATTTTTCTGCCTCCTCTGCCATAAACTCCAGGTGACCTTTTTGGATTTGCTCACGCATCTTGCAAAAGTTTTCCCTGTAATTCGGTCTCATTCGAGATGCAAAATCATCATCCATGGAAACACCGTTAGCGTGTCTCGCGTGCGCGCGCGCGTTATTATTTCTATAATTATTATCATTCTTTTCATTCTTTATATTAATTGTAGGTTGTTCATCATCTGTTCGATTGCTGTTCACTTCCTGTTCGGAAACCTGTTCACTTGTCTGTTCGCAAATGTG